>DASVMC010000390.1:0-6479 GCA_036384555.1 Niabella sp.
TAGATCGAAAAACCGCCACTTGAATAATTAGAGCAGAACAACCATTTTCCGGTTCTATCCAGTTCCAGGTAACAGGGGTCGTCGCCCCCGCTTTCTACTGTATTCAGCAAAGTGAGCTGCCTGCTTGCAGGATCAAAGGCAAAAGCACTGATCTTTCCGGCTGCCGTTTCGTTGACAGAGTAAACCGTTCTCTGGTCTTTTGCCACTACCTGGTACGAGGGATTGGTGGTGGGTACCATGCTCACCTGTTCCGGATTGCCCTGCTGCTGATCAAAGCTATAAAGGTAGATACCCTTACTGGTACTGTTGTTATTGGTGTAGGTACCTACCACCAGGTATTGCGCCAGCAAATGGTTCGCTGTTGATAATAATAAGGAAAGCAATGAGGCGAAGATCAGTTTCATTCGTAAATTTTTATCGATTTTAATCGAAGGGAATTGATCATGTATAAAATTTTCATTATCCTGTCTGCTAAAAATGAAAATTCTATAATGAACGTTTCATATCTGTATTTTTGTTATCCAACAAACGTACAGAAAACCTGCATATTACGGTCAGTTTTTTTATCAGCGGGAATAGTGAACAAGGAGTAGGTAACACCATCCAGACAGATCACTGACAATTACCGGAACTGAACGCTGAACGCTGACAACTGAAAACTGACAACTGAGTACTGACAACTGATTCTTCCGTTATTTTGCCTTGATATCTCATTTCTCATTTCTTATTTCTCACTACTGCCCACTATTTATCTGTTTTTTAACAATTGGTATGCAATTTTCTTATAATTTCCTTCTTCTATTAGTTAACAACTCAATGTTGGAAGAAAAATCAAACAATCAAAAACCCCGTCTGCCGAAAGGCCGGCAATTAAATTTAACTACCATGAAACGGATTCTTACTTTTTCGCTGCTTGCTGTTTTAGCAACCGTCATTTTTGCTTCCTGTTCCAAACATGATCATTGGGATGATGGGAATAGTAACAAAGAATATGCATATGTTTCAGGCTATAATAAAGGGTATCCATATAGCATTATTCAATTTTCGAGTGATTACACGTATGCTATTATTGAAAATAAATATGACGATGAATTACCAAAGAACCAAGAAGAGTTATATGGTGATTTTTATGCGGATAATCAATACAGGACTGTAAGAAATGTTAGTGGGGGATACAATATGACAATGAGGGTTAAAGAGGATGGCATACAAACTGCAGCTGATGCCAAAGATGCATTAGATTTTTATTGTTATGGCCCAAATGCAGCTAGTCTTTCTAAAAAGAATGAATTTGTTTCCACTAAACAAGATACTCCAAGAAAATTAAATATACAAAGTACTAAATAGTTTTTTAGTCCGTTCCCTAATAGAGCCGTCTCGCAAGAGCGGCTCTTTTTATTTATATGCCTGATCCTCAAGTAAACAAAACAGTTAATATAATACATCAACTTATATTACTTTGCTGTATCAAAGGCATCTATAAAACTGAGATGCTCATATGTGTAAAGTTTTGTCGTCCCGAGCCTGACGAAGGACGTTGGTTCAATGAATCAAACCCGTCTGAACGAAACGGGCAGGCTTCGGCAAAGCTCAGCATGACAATCACTTTTTCTTTTATGCCGCTAGCCTGTCTTAGCAATGGGGTTGCCTGTTTTTGTTCAATTGCCGGTGAAATACCTGCAAAGGTGAAACTATTGTCGTCCTGAGCCTGACGAAGGACGTTGGTTCAATGAATCAAACCCGCCTGAATGAAACGTGCAGGCTTCGTCAAGCTCCTTTTGAGTTGCTGCTACTATTTTTACCGATGGTTAATGATATTGCTCCTGCCGGGTATAAATAGAATCCAGTTTGTCGTTGGTAAAGACGAGCGTTGCTGTATAAATGGTTTTCGGGCCTTTGCTGTTGGAAGATAATTCCCAGCGGTTAGAAATTTCCATATTCCGGTCATCAAAAGGTTTTTGAATATTTTTGGAGAACAGGGAAATGCGCTCGAACTTTTTTGAGAAGAGCGGATTTTTTTGAATTGCAGTCAGCTGATCATAAATTCCCTGAACAGCTGCTCCTGTTTGTATGGCCACGTTACCGGATAAAGGCCATCGGTTTAACCGGGTGCCGTCATTAAGATAAATCGATTTTATCTTATCATTCTCAAAATAAAACTGGATCCCTGAAGCGGTTCCTTTATTTTCATCCAGCAAAAGTGTGGTGTACAATTCAAACCGGTTCTGAATATCTGTTAACGCAGTGGGGATATAACCAGTTATTGCCAGGTAGCGAATGTGCTGCTCCTTCTGAATGGAGTCATAAACCTGTTTTTTGCTGCTGCCGGTCATCAGGTTCCATAATCCGCCCCTGGTAATGGTATCCATTTTTATGGCATAGGGATAGGGTGGCTCAACAATCACTTCTGGTCCGTTATCCGATTGTTTACTACAGGCGTTCAATAAAAATAATAAACAGGGCACCAGCCAGCTCTTTTTCATAAATCTGTTTTTGGTTATTATTCAGGAAACGGGAAAAAGAGTGGAAACGCAACAGGAACGGTGAAAGAAGACCCCATTTTCTGCCGCTGTTGATGAGAACACCAACAGCCTGGTATCAGCACGCTCCTATAAAACCTGTACAATACGGTTGTATAATTCCTCATCGCTCAGTGGTTCCGGCTGGAACTGTTCGCCAATCACTCTTTCATACAATTCAATATAGCGGTTAGAAATGGTCTGTACCCATTCATCGCTCATTTCAGGAACCTGCTGTCCTTCCTTACCCATAAAATCATGGGCGATCAGCCATTCGCGCACAAATTCCTTGCTGAGTTGCTTTTGTTTTTCATTGGCTTTTAGCCGTTCTTCAAACCCATCGGCATAAAAATAACGGGAACTGTCCGGGGTATGGATCTCGTCCATCAGGATGATCCTTCCGTCCCTTTTTCCAAATTCGTATTTCGTATCTACCAGGATCAGCCCCCGCTTTGCTGCCAGCTCCTGTCCGCGCTGAAATAAAGCAAGTGCCAGCTGCTCCAGCTGGTCCCATTCGCTGGCAGTAGCCAATCCCTGCTCAATAATTTCGGCTTTGCTGATGTCTTCATCATGCCCTTCAGAGGCCTTGGTACTGGGCGTAATGATAGGAGTAGGGAAGGCCTCGTTTTCCTGCATTCCTTCCGGAAGCGGCACGCCGCACAGTACTCTTTTGCCGGATTGATACGTACGCCAGGCATGTCCGGTCAGATGTCCGCGCACCACCATTTCAATTTTAAAAGGCGTGCATTTGATCCCGACAGATGCGTTGGGCGCCGGTACATGCTGTAACCAGTTTTTACAAAGATCTTTAGTTGCATTGAGCATATAGGCTGCGATCTGGTTCAGCACCTGCCCTTTGAACGGGATAGGACGGGGAAGGATAACATCGAATGCTGAAATACGGTCCGATGCAATCATCACCAACTGGTCATCATTGATCGTATAAACGTCTCTTACTTTGCCCTTATAAAAAGCGGTCTGATGGGGAAACTGGAAATTTGACATGCTGCGAAAATAATCAGGCTTTCAGGGATTAACAACCTCTTTGTAATAAAAATTTTAGCGATAACCTGAAAGGGCGTAAAATAAATTTCTGAATGATGCTAACAATTGTTATTTTAACAGTCAGATTACAAAACCATTGAATTTTATGCGACTATTGACCCGATTATTTGCCATGGGCTTATTGCTTGCCGTATGCACAACGGCCGCTACCGCCCAAACGGTTACCATTACCGGTACGGTTAAAAGCAATGAAACAGGTGAAGGCGTAAATGCTGCTTCTGTAGCTGTTTCGGAAGGCACTGCAGGCACCTATACAAAACCCAACGGAAGTTTTGAATTAAAGATCAGCGCACTGCCGGTAAAACTGGTTATTTCTTCTGTGGGCTATGAAACGCAGGAGCTGACGGTTTCGGATGAAACGCCGGTAGCCGTCAGTCTTATTCCTAAAACGGTGCTGGGCCAGGAAGTTGTGGTAGCTGCCAGCAGGACCTCAGAACGTCTTATTGAATCGCCTGTGACAATAGAACGGGTGGCTGCTGCGGCAATCCAGAATGCCCCGGCAGCTGATTATTATGATGTAGTAGCCAACCTGAAAGGGGTGGACGTAGTTACTTCTTCCCTTACGTTTAAAACACCGACCACCCGCGGATTTATGGGAAGCGGGAATTTGCGTTTTAACCAGATCGTAGACGGGATGGATAACCAGGCCCCGGGACTGAACTTTTCTGTGGGCAGTGTTATCGGGACGCCGCAACTGGATGTGGAAAGTATGGAGTTATTACCCGGAGCCTCTTCCGCATTATATGGGCCGGGAGGAATGAATGGTACCCTGGTTATCAACAGCAAGAGCCCTTTCCGGTACCAGGGGTTATCCTTTGAATTAAAAGAAGGCGTAATGCATATTGGCGATGAGGCCAGGGGAGCTTCTGCATTTAATAATTATGCCCTGCGCTGGGGACAAAAAGTTTCTGACAAATTTGCGTATAAAATAGCCGCGGAATACACTTCTGCTAAAGACTGGGTAGCGCAGGATTACCGGAACTACAAGCGCATTGGTACGGATGGCACACCGATCCCGGGATCCCGCCAAACGGATCCCAATTATGACGGCATTAATGTTTACGGAGACGAGACCACGGCCGATCTCCGGCAGGTACTGACCGGAATTGCGGGTCAGGCACCCTTTCTGGCACCTTACATCAATACATTAACGGGAAGCCCTATCAACGTATCGCGTACCGGTTACAATGAAGCCGATATTATAGATCCTACTACTAAAAATTTTAAATTAAGTGGTTCGGTTAACTGGAAAATTACGCCCGGTACAGAAATGATCCTGGCTGGTAACTGGGGAACCGGTAATACGGTCTATACCGGAAGCGATCGCTATTCTTTAAAAGATATGAAAATGGGGCAGTACAAACTGGAACTGGTGAATAAAAACTGGTTTATAAGGGGCTGGACCACACAGGAAAATGCCGGGCAATCCTTTAATGCTACTGTTACCACGCGTTTAACAAACGAGGCCTGGCTGGCAAGTGGGGGAGCTACCGGCTGGTACGCGCAATACGGGCAGGCTTATTTAAATGCAAAACTGGAAGGAATGAATGACCAGGACGCGCATAATGTGGCCCGTGCTTTTGCTGACAGGGATCGTCCTGACGCCAACAGTGCTGAGTTCAAGAGAATGTTTGATAGTGTACGATCCATTCCCATCTCAAAGGGTGGTGGTCTTTTTGTGGATAAGACCGACCTCTATTCTGTAGAAGGGCAATATAATTTTTCACACATAACCGGGAAGATCGTAGATCTTTTAGTAGGAGGTAATTATAAGCGATATGTTTTAAATTCGGAAGGAACTTTATTTGCAGATTCATCGGGTACCATACCTATTAATGAGTTTGGAGCATACATCCAGGCCAGCCGGAATATTGGCGATGTGGTGAAGCTTACTTTTGCGGGGCGTTACGACAAAAACCAGAATTTCAAGGGCCGGTTTACGCCAAGGGCTACAGCGGTGTTCAAAGTAGCACCGAATAACAATATCCGGTTCAGCTACCAGACAGCCTATCGCTTTCCGTCCACACAGCAGCAATGGATCAACCTGAATGTGGGTGGCAATACCATGCTTATAGGTGGTCAGCCCCAGTTCTGGGACTTTTATAATTTCAGGACAAATATGGTGTACTATCTGAATGATCTTGTCAATAACAACCAGCTGACGCCCTATAATTTTGTAAAATATAAACCGGAAAGTGTTTCCAGCTTTGAACTGGGTTATAAAGGATTGCTGGCAGATGATCGTTTAATGGTAGATATGTATGGGTATTACGGACAATACCAGAACTTTTTGACGCGCACCCTGCTGGTGCAGGGTAAGGAGAATGTACCGCCTACCCAGGCTACCGCCTTATCAGATAATATTTATTCTGTGCCTACGAATATCCAGGACAAGGTAAAAACCTATGGCTTTGGACTCAGTCTGGATTACAGGCTATACGGCAATTTTATGTTGGGAGCCAATCTTTCTTCCGACCGGTTGTCGGATCTGCCGCCCGGCTTTGTTTCCTTTTTTAATGCGCCGAAATACAGGACCAATTTAAGTGTTTCGAATACCGGGTTCGGACCAAAAGACCGGTTTGCGTTTAATGTAACCTACAGATGGCAGGATGATTTTTATTATAACGGGGACTTTGCAAATGGCCAGGTGCCTCATATTAATATAGTAGATGCGCAGGTAAGCTATAAGCTGCTGGAGGCTAAATCCGTGATAAAGTTAGGTGCCAATAACCTGCTGAACCAGTATTACGTAAATGCAATAGGGAATGCACGCGTTGGCGGTTTATATTATATCAGCTTCGGCTATAATGTGTTTTAATTTTAAAAAATTGGTTTATGACGCTTTTTCAATCCATTATAAAATACAAGTTTGCCGGTTTGCTGCTGCTTATTTCC
>DASVMC010000391.1:0-5284 GCA_036384555.1 Niabella sp.
CTTTTACTGCTAAAGTACCATTGGAAGAATAAATTAGATCAAACAAATCTTTTCTTCGCTGATCAATATTAGGTTTTATAAGTGAAATGATTTTTGAACAAATCTTTTCACAAAGCGCATCTATATCATTTAGGTCGCTGCTGGTAACGTCCCAAAGATCTGTTGGCAGCAGAATTCCCTCATTTAACAATGAATGAATTTTATAGTCCAATAAATATTCTATTGCTAGCAACTTAAAGCTTACAGCAAAGAAAAGTGCATTGGCAGGAATGATATGCTGTTCGGGTTCTGTATCCAAGCCTTTAAGTGTGGCCTGAAATGCTTTTTTGTCAGACAAAGAAAAGATAATATCAACCCTGCCATCTGGCAGAATTACAATTTCATGTTCTTTATTGCTATGGTTGGCAAGCATCCAAAAGCTCTCCACAAAATCATTTAATTCTCTGGGGGGCTTTATTATTCTCCATTCAATGTCATTGATTCGCATAGTGTATTCATTACTGTTCCGTCTACCATGCTGTTAAGCTCTGAATGCCTAAAAACTACCCTCACAGGTTTTCGATAATAGTTTAGAAATTTCAGAGTGCCTCATCTTGCAAGCTTACCAGGTACACTGTTATGGTTGTTGCTTTGCTCATATCAAATACATCCAAATTTATTCAAAATAGTGGACAATAGCTTGTAAATCCTCTGGCCGAAGGATTGAAAAATCTGAAAAACGGCAAAACCGCAGTTGAGTATTTTTATGGACATCAGATTCTCATTATGTGGAATATATTTCGGGTTTACTGTAACTTTTTTTGTCTCCTCAGGCGAATCTGCGAATAACTGAAGAAGGCATAGCATTTGTAACTTCAAAAGAGTATCGCTATCTTCTTTATTGTTTAAAAATTTAAATATCACAAATTATGGCTACACAAAAGCACACACATCATGAGGATGCGGCAAAACATCACGATGAAGCCGCTCAGCATCACCGTAACGCCCATAAAGAGCATATGGCCGGTAACGATGAAAAGGAACAAGAGCACTCCAAATCCGCAAAAAGCAGCCGGACAAAAGCAACAGAGCATGCTGATGAAGCGGACAAAAAGCATGGAAGCTCGAAAAGTCAGTAATGATATAAACGCTGTAAATAAGGGCCCCTGATAAAACTGGGGCCTTTTTTATAAGCACACCATATTAAATGTTCAAACGCAATAAACAGCTTATGAAACCATTTTTACGACTTAGAATCGAGGGCACCGGCTTAACCATCAGGAACCCAGCCTCAATCCGCAAACTGGTCCAGGAAAGCCGCAGCGAACGCCGATGCTTTCAGGTTCTTTTTCAGGTTGCGCCGGAATGGGTTAAAAAATCCGAAGCCAAGTCCGGGAATGGGTTTTACAATATGATAGAACGGCCGGCTGAGATCCTGCGAGTTGGCCAGCAAAATAAAGGTCAGGTCTTTATCCGGGATCTTTACAAAAAGCGCGGAATATCCCCACCACCAGCCGGTATGCCACAGCAGTTTCATGTCTTTGTATTTTGTTACAAACCATCCCAATCCGTACTGGATAGTCTTCCCTTTTGGCGTTACATAGGGTGTGGTCATCTGCTGCCAGCTGCTGTCCTGCAAGAACTGCTTTTTATCAATGGCCACCGAATACAAGGCCAGGTCCGCCACACAGCTCATGATCCCGGCTGCAGGCCCAAATCCGTAGCTGGACTGCACCGGCTGCAGTTGTCCCCGCTTCCAATCATAAGGCAGAGCCCGCTTTTCCAGATAGGCGGCCTTGTTGTACCCCGTTAACGCAAAGGCGGAACTGTCGTCGGTGCTGGGTGCTGTATGACTCATGTTCAGCGGCAGGAGTATCTGCTGCATCAGCAGTTCGCCAAAACTGCGACCGGAAGCCCTGGCAATCGCTTTTCCGATCTCATCATACCAAGCACCGTTATACCGGAACACATAGCCGGGTCTGAACCTGTTAAAGGTATTGCCCATGGCAGTGTGCGTTATCAGGTGCCGTAAGCGGATGCGCGGATCACTGCCCCAGCGGGCCCCGAGGTTGATCCCGTATTTGCTTATGGGATCATCCAGGCTGACCTTGCCCGCTTCTACCTGCTGCATAAAAATGATGGCCCCAAAAGTTTTGGTAACGGAAGCGATCTGGTATACCGTATACTCATCCGGCTTGATCTGGCGGCCTACATCGGCATAACCAAAGCCCTGTTTCCATACCAGCTGTTGCTCATTTACGATGCCGGCCGAAATGCCGGGAATATGGTACCGTTTGCGCAACTGCTCCAGCCTTTTCTCAAAAGCAGCAAGGTGCTGCTTGTTCCACCGGGTGCTGTCTGACAGTTTTACGGGTCGCTGCGGAAGGGGCCGGCTGGTGCCGCAGGAGAAAAACAAGACCGTCCAGAGCGCAATTACGTAGCTGCATCTATACATCATGGGTATTTTTCCTCAAAGCTCTCCAATCGTCGCGTGATCACCGGCCTCAATCCCGCTCAAATCCCGGATCTGAGTGATATTGACCTGCTGATTCCATACAATGCTTTCTGAACGCTGAAGGCGACATGCCGGTTACCTGTTTAAATACCCGTTGAAAAGTTGCAGGGGAACTAAATCCACAGTCAAGGGCGATCCCGGCAAAAGTGAGCTGCTCCGCCCCGCTGGCCAGCAGTTTTTCTTTGAATAAAGCTACCCGGTAGCCGTTTATGAATTCATTAAAGTTTTTATGCAGATGCTGGTTCAGTACTGCAGATATGGTTTTAGTCGCCAGGCCGGTATGCTGCGCTACTGTCTGAAGCGTCAGCGCTGTGTTCAGATAAAGCCGGTCCTGCTCCATGGTCTTTTTTAATGCTTCGATCGTTGTATCTACCACTGCCGCCGGCAACGATGCGGTTTCCTGCTTTTTTTCTGCTGCCTGTTGCTGCCATGCAACCAGGTACCCTTTAATGCCCAGCCAGTAGATCAGGAAGGTAACGGGTATATACAACGGATACCAATCCAGGTGGTCCAGCATCCAGCCGGTGTACTGTGGAATTACATAGGGAACCAGGTAAACAAGCCAGATACACGCAAACGCCGCAAAACCCCAGGTGATCTGTTGCAGCCAGCGAAAGCCCTCCGGTTTTTTTTGTTTTTGTACCGACAGGTACCGGAACGTAAGGATCGTATAGATCACCAGGGATATCCAACGGGGGATATCGGAATACACATTATAAGTATCGATAGCGTTCGCCCACGGAAGCGGGTTATTTTTAAGCGCTCCGGTCCATACGCCCAGAACAAATACCCAGGCGATCAGCGTACTACCCAGATCGACAATAACCGGCAGGAACTGCAGCCGCTCTTTTTTGCCGGGTTTAAATTCCGGATCCAGGAAGGCGCGTACATAAAAATACAGCAAGGGGCCCACCGGCATCACCACGATCATCGGGATGAAGTTAGATAAAAAATTCAGCCATTTTGAGCTAAACCAGTCAATATAGGAACCGTATAAGCAAAAACTGGCCAGTGTTAACAGGAAGATCAACAGGGCTAGTAATCGGTTGGGCCGGCGCAGGCGACCCGAGAAGAACAAAAGATTGCTCACAATAAAACCCTGCACTACACCCAGCAAAATAATGGTTTGCAGAAAACGCTCCATAATTGTAATTACCCGGTAAAATAAATAATTTAATAAAAAAATAAACGCAATAACAAAAATAAGCAAAACTGTGAAGTCCGTTAAAACACAATGGCTTATGAAATGTGGGTATTCCCGTTGACGTAAGCCCTCTACCATTCAGTACCAAGCTGGAAATTCATCCCATAATTGGGATTTGAAGTATGGTCGTGTATTGATCAAGAGCGGAGCGTCAGTCAGGGCGTCTTTACTCTTCCTGAATTCACAATACTTAATGCGTCCGTCTTTTATAACTACAGAAAAATAAGGATCGCCTGTAAAACAGATAATTTAACCAATCAGAAATCATGGGTTGTACTGGTTAGTACATTTGGCCCGCAAAAACTCAGGAACTTTGGAGCCAGCATTTTCTACAGGTTTTAATGAGGAAATGGCATCAAACACGCTATTTATTCACTTTTCATTTTACCATTCTTAAACCCTTCACTTGCGGTTTGATAATAGGAAATCGGCTCATTTATAAGCTGCTGATCTTTGGATTTGGACTTGTTCAAAGATTCGCCGCCCCGGAGACCCGCGCCAGGAAGGCAAATGCACGGACGAGCTCATCTATTTTTATGGTTAGACATTGATGTGTAAACCCTGGTGAAATTCATCTCCGCTCCCCTATTTAAATTACCCGCTGGAAAACGATACAACGCTCTCCGGCATTGATGTATAAAACCCCAGAATTAATCCAGAAGATTTTAAAACAATACATAGGAAAACATATTTTTACATCTAAATCAGACACTTCAATATGAAAAGGCTTCATCGGCGTTTTATTGGCAAAAATGTCATGGCGGTTTGTATTTTTCTTTTATTGACCTGCTATGCTGGTAAAGGTAGCAGCCAATCTGTTTCAGACTCCTTAACTACTGCGCTTAATTTGCAATACCAACAAAATGACTTTCCCGGTTTCACTGTTGCAATTGTAAACAGTGATAGTATCCTGTACGAACATGCCTTTGGGTTTGCCAATCTTGAAAAGAAAATTCTTTATACCACACAAACCTTGCAACCCATTGCCTCTGTTAGTAAACTATTCATTGGCGTTGCCGTAATGAAAGCGATAGAGCAAAATCTGTTCGCGCTGAACACAGACATTGACAGCCTTTTACCATTTAAGATACAACATCCCGGCACACCCGAAAATCCGATCAGATTCAGGCACCTTGTTACGCACACTTCCGGTATAGCAGATAACCCGTCAGTCTATAAAAAGACCTACTTGTTTGATGCACCATTGGAAAAAGACAATGCATTTAATAACCTGCTACACTCAAAAGGTTTTGGTGCTGAAGGCAGGGACACTACATTGGGTTCATTCCTTCAGGATTATTTAAATTCCACCGGCGCCTATTATTCAAAAGATAATTTTATCAACACCGCTCCAGGTCTGAGGTTTGAATACTCCAATATTGGCTCAGATCTGGCAGCCTGGATCATTGAGCTTAGTTCAGGCGTTTCTTTTGCCCAATATACACAACAGCATATCCTTCTGCCACTGCATATGACAAGTACAACCTGGTCCGCCGCGATAGCGGATCAAACAAGACTAGCCACCTTGTACACCGGCCAGAAAGTACCGTATCCCAAATACAGCTCGGTAACGTATCCCGACGGTG
>DASVMC010000392.1:0-3674 GCA_036384555.1 Niabella sp.
CAGGAGCATTATTCGTTGATTTTTAAGGATACGGCTGCTGCAAGCCGGGAAAAACTGGTTACTGGGAATTTCACAAGCATCTATTTCCCGGATATACAAAAGCGATTGAAAGAAGAATGTGGCATAATACTTCCTTCTGATGGAATAGGGCATATAAACAACCTGCGCAGGATCCGTAACCAGTTCGAGCATTTTACTTTCAATGGCAGCCAGAGTGTCGTCCGCGCTGTCGCTTTAAATGCACTATCCTTTTTGCTGACGTTTATCCACGATCATCTCGATCATACGGGTTTTTCCGGGGAAACCAGGGATATCCTCGATGGCCTGAAGGAAAAATTAAATGCATATAAGGAATACATCCATGTACGGATGGTACAGCTTACGCCGGAACTGGATAAGGAAAGAAAGAAATACCAGGTAACGCTGTGCCCGACCTGCACGCAGGAAGCGTTAGTCATAGATGACACCCTTTATTGCAGGTTCTGCCGGTTTGCAGAATCACCACAAAACATGGCAACCTTGTATGCGGAAAATATCCTCAATGAATCGGCCCATTATTGCGCCATGAACGGCGGAGAGTTTCCTGTATATGATTGCATCCATTGCGGCCGGCCAGATACCTTTGTCAATACGGGAACAGCATTCCTTTGTTTTTCCTGCGGGGAAGTGAGTGCTTATGCTGAGATTTCATTTTGCACCAACTGTGGCGAACTCCACAATTCAGATGAAGACATTTGTGAAGATTGCTGGGATCATATTGTCAGCAAAGACTGACCCTGCATTATCTTTTAGGCTTGTATCGGTTCGATGAACCATACTATGCGTAGAATTGAATTTGTCTTACGGTGCTGGTAAATCATATTTACTGGGATACCAGCTGCTGCATCACAACCAAAACAACCATCGGCTACAGTTAGCCTTCTTTTGGGGTAAAGATCATCAAACTTAACTCGGACGACAGCAGGCTTATCTAAGTGAAATCAAAGCGGTGTTTTAAAAACAGACAGCCATTTCTTACCTTAGGATACGTTGCCCGATCAGCCCCGCCAAAACGTATCATATGAAAAAAGTCACTTTTTATGCGTTTTCAGTATGCATCATCGGTTGCCTTTCCAATGGCGGCTCTTTAGATAAGGCAAGTGATCCTGTTGCAAACACAGACCCCACTCCTTTCGGGAATGTACAGTCATTGCTTGAGCGACATGCATCAGGTGAAAAGATTATACGGATAGATAGCCTTGTAGCATACGAAACCGGAAACCTGCCTGCACTTAGCATTTATTTTGTAACAGCCAAAGGCCCTCACGTCTATACCCGAAAAGGACGTTTTGATACCCTGCTCCTGAAAGGCTATAAAGCAAATGGCGCGCATGATTGCATCTTAAAAACATTCACAAAAGCAAAATCGATCAGCAAATGCAGGGATACAGCCTGCACCCTTGTGATTGACACAACTTATGTTGTGCACAAGGTAGGACCTTATCCGGTATTGCATCCAGGCGATGATACGCTCTCCGCTCCCTACCCCCCTTACCTTTAATATATGCCCGTTACCAATAAAGAACGGCTATCCAGGCTGCTGACGAATTCAATATTGCCTTACCTTCCTGTTTGTAAAATTCTAACAAATGAGCCTTTTGTCTTTTGACAGATTTGTACAACAGCAAATCAGTAACGTTATCGAGAACGCTCATGCTAACGTCTATCAGTTAGATGATATACTGGACATGATGAATAGTGAGATGATTGCCCCGGGTAAAAAGGCAGAACACCAGGTACTTGTTCCAGTCGGGCGATGGATCTGTTATTATCTTGTTGACCATCCCAATAAAGGCCGGTGCCATTACTTTCAGATCCAACCGGATGCTTCAGGAAAGTTGCCCGACAGGTCTGAAATGGAACACCTCATCCATGCATTTGAGATTGAACTACCACTAAAAAACGAGCATATTTTGGTTGACGAAGAAAACAACGAGGTAAAGATTTCACTTCCCTTTGAAAGCCAGGCTGATACCATTTGATCCAAGCCAATACGATTAGGACTTATCCAACTTTTTTGTTCTATCTAATTGACATTATACTAAATAACCTGTTGAGGTGTAATATTTTCCTTTATGGCTTCCAGCTGAATCTGCACAATTCTGATCCTAAACAAAGCAACATTTTAAAGAACGAAACGGTTCCCAGCAACGAAAGGTCGGTACCTGCCTGCGGCTATATAATTTTCCCAAAAGAAAAAAGGGAAAAAAAGAAAGCAATGCAATCAATCGCCGGTGTTCCCAGGCAAAAAGGAAACGGAATAAATACGTGTAAACCAAAAGCCACAAATACTTAAAACAGTCGGTGCAGGGACAAAAGATGAAAACGATTACAACTGTTTTATGCCGTAGTCTTTTTGCAGCCGAAATAAAGCAAAAGTCCGGGCTATGCACAACAGCCGAATCGGCGATTACCTTCGCGCAATTTTTTTGAATGTCTGAAAAAGATGCAACCAGTAATCAATGAGATGCTAAAAGCTGAACAAATGTTGAAAAAGTGGGTTTTCGCACCGGGCGGTAGAGCGGCAGCGGAGCCGCCCGGACACTAAAGAGCGTGGCAAAGCCACACCTCTTTAAAAGGCAAGGTTACATTGTTATATTTGTCGGTGGTGTGGATTGTTCAGGAACAGGAACTTCTTTACGCATCCTCCTTCTGTATCTCCTTATAAAAAAGCCTATCCAAAATCCTATATAACCCCCAATATATGCCCAGCAAGCCACTACAATACGGGATTCAAATTTCATACGATCTCTCTGTTGCCTGTCAATCCTTACTAATGAGTTGTGCAGGTCGTTTACTTTTTCATAAGAATCATTTATAGTTACAAGCCTTGCATCGATCTCTTCAAATTTCCGGTACCTTTCTATCAGGGGTGTAACCTGCTGTATATTCTTATTGTTCGTCTTTGGATTTTCAACCGTGGAAAGAATGGATTCCAGCACCTCCTTTATATAACCATCCAGGTAAGAAGCATCAGCATGGATATCAGAATAAATACCGGAAAGTATTTTATTTTCTGATCTGGAAACAGAGGTTTGAACAAGTATTTTATTGAGTGATTGTCTTGAATCCGAAAATATTTCTACAACACGTCCTATGTCTTCTTTTGTGAGAATCGAACCGGACTTAAGGAAGGTTTGAAGTAACCGTGCTGAACTGTCGTTTCTAATAAGGGCATCTGCCCATGTTACAATTAAAGAACCGGCATTATTCAAGTCTTTGTTCAATTCTGAAATTTCTATATAGTTCTTTTCGATTTTTTCGTTGTTGTCAGCATAGTGTATTTCGGTATTAAACCAAAAACCCAGGCAGGTCAGCGCTAGTGTAAAAGCACCTGCCCCTATTGGGTTTGATTTTACCTTATTTACTAATCTCACTAAAAAGTCAGGCATAAAATGACCTTCTTTAAGCAGTTCGGAATATGTATTCGATTATCCTAAGATAGCCTTCTTTAACCAAGCAAGGGCAAAAAACAGCAATAAAAGGGGACAATAAGTACCAATAGTAATATTAAACGAATATACCCGATCATAAACGGATAATTACCGGGTAGCGGATTTGGTTTGGATCACTAATGTACCGATATTCGGATAAATGCCTGTTTCAGTGTGTGATGCTGGCGAATCCACAATAAA
>DASVMC010000393.1:0-2431 GCA_036384555.1 Niabella sp.
TTTTAAAAGCGTTGGAAGAAAAAGGGCTAGTGCAATTGTTGCATACCGCAATGGAACAGGATGAAAAAATAAAAGCAAAAAAAGTTACCTTAAAAGAAACAGAGGCACTGATCACCATTTCCGGAGGAGATGCAAGAAAACTACTTAACCTTTTTGAGATCGTTTGTGAGGCGGAAAGTGCTCCCGTTACCATTACCAATAAGAAGGTAATGGAGATCGCCCAGAAGAAAATCGCACTGTATGACAAAACGGGCGAGCAGCATTATGATATCATTTCTGCATTCATCAAATCCATCCGGGGAAGCGATCCCAACGGCGCCGTTTACTGGCTGGCCAGGATGATTGAAGGTGGAGAAGATATAAAATTTATTGCAAGGCGTATGGTCATTTCCGCCAGTGAAGATATTGGCATGGCCAATGCCAACGCATTACTACTGGCCAATGCCACTTTTGATGCCGTTACAAAAATCGGGTACCCGGAAGCCAGGATTATATTATCACAATGCGCTGTTTACCTGGCATCCTCTCCCAAAAGCAATGCGGCTTATATGGCCATAAATGATGCGCTGGCTACTGTAAACAGAACAGGCGACCTGCCGGTTCCTTTACACATCCGTAATGCCCCTACCAAGCTGATGAAACAACTGAATTATGGAAAGGATTATCAATATGCACATAGTTTTGAGAACAATTTCAGCGAACAGGAATATTTGCCCGACCCGATAGCCGGCACCCGCTTTTACGATCCGGGCAACAATGCCCGGGAAAATGAGCTACGTACTTATCTTAAAAAACTATGGAAAGAAAAATATAATTACTGATGCAGGCAAAACCCGTTATCCAATGGACCTGTAAGTCCTTTGATGAGCTGACTACTCCTGAGCTATACGCGCTTTTACAACTACGATCAGCCGTTTTTGTGGTGGAGCAAAACAGTATTTACCAGGATGTGGACGGCAAGGATTTAAAAAGTCATCACCTGATTGCTGCTGAAAACGGAACAGTAGTGGCTTATACCCGGCTCCTGCCGCCGGGAATGTCTTACCCCGACCAGTCGATCGGGCGGGTGGTGGTGGCACGATCACACCGTGCTTATGGCCTGGGCTTTGAACTAATGCAACGCAGTATCAGCGCCAGCTACCTGCTGTTTGGCAATAATCCCATTCGGATCAGCGCTCAGCTTTATCTCAAAAGATTTTATGAATCATTGGCATTTCAGCAGGTGAGCGATATCTATGATGAAGATGGCATTCCGCATATTGAGATGCTGAAAAACCCCTGACCCATTATTATTGATCAGTCATTGACAAGGATATTTTCCTAATAAAAACAAAAACAAGGATATCAGAGATGGCTATTTTTTGTTTCACCCGAAAAGGCTAAACCAGTGAGGCCTTTAATCTTTTCCTTCAGGCTGCCGGGTCCGTAACCTGTCCAGGTTGCTTTAACCCTGCCATCGGGGGTAATCAGCACATAATTGGGAATACCTTCAACACCGTATTGTGCGTATATTCCTCTATTTTCATTTCCATCACTCAAGTTGTGCCAGGTCATTTTAAACGCTTTTGTGGCCTGTTCCCATATTTTTTTATTATCGCTGCTTAAGCTCACAATGGTTAAACTATCTTTCAGTTTTTCATGTATTTCCTGCATCTCCGGAATAGATGCATGACAAGGGCCACAGCCAAAACTCCAGAAATCGAGTAAAATATATCTGCCCTTAAAATCTGCCAAATGATATGTATTGCCCTGTATGTCTTTTAGTAAAGTATCATACATTGGCTGACCCGCTCTTATCACTTTTGGGGGATGAAGCACTAATGCAATTTCCTGTCCGCAAGGGCTGCTTTTCATATCTGCAGTAAGACCACTATAAAGTTTTTCAACAGCAGGTCTGAACGCTTCCGTTCCGTTCCATTTAATATTATTTGCAATATTTTTTAATAGTTCTAACCGGGTGGGGGTCATTGCTCCCTTTTGTAAAAGCGCAAGGTTATTTTTTTGTATGCTGTTATCACAAATTTTAGAAAGACTATCCAGGGAATCCATGCCTTTTTTTAGAATGATCGCTTCTTCTTTTGTGGGATTGCCAAAGCGGTACTGATCAACGAGTTTTCCTCTTTGTATAGAAAGTTGCTGGTAATCGGTCCAGGATCTTTTACTGGCATTAATAAAATCCAGCCATTCGCTTTGTTCAGAAAGATCACTTTTAACATTCCAGGTATATATTAATTTATCATTGCCCTCAACAGTTATGGTACATCCCGCTTTAGCCCAGAGTTTAAGGCTCATCGATGGGAACCCTTTTCCGTCAGCCATCAAAGCGTATTGTTCTACACCTTCGTTTTCCGGAGTATAATGAATATGAAAACCACCATTCACCACGCTATCTTTTGAAACTCCGGTTCCCACATTTCCCTCCTGTTTCATC
>DASVMC010000394.1:0-5053 GCA_036384555.1 Niabella sp.
ATGGGATGGAGTGACCAGGAATAACTCCAGCCATCCCAGTTTGCCGATCATTTGGGTATGGGTAAAAAAAGGATAGGCGCCATGTATAAGCAAAAGGATAACGATCATTCCCGGCGGGAATCCGATAACGGGAAGTATACTCCAGAATAAGCCGCGCAATACCGCCTGGAACAGCGTAATACGCGCGGACACGGTATAATTAAAGTCGTCACTTTGATGATGTACCACATGGGCGCTCCAGAAAAGGTTCACAACATGCCCAAAGCGATGGTACCAGTACCATACCAGATCTGTTGCCAGAAACAATAAGATCCACGTAAGCACCGTTGGCCGGATATTGAAAAAGGCAGAATGCCGGTAAAGCCATGTATACACAAAGAAAAAGGAGCCCGATGCCAGCAGATCGCAAAGACGCTCGGCTATACCAACATTCAGATTGGCGATTGATTCCTGCCAGTGGAATACCTCCTTGCGCTTTTTTAGGGAGTACCTGTATTCCAGTCCTATAAATAATAAAAAAACGGGAATTGCGAAAGCTATATAATTCAGATGCATGGCCTTTTTAATTAAGGATTAAAAGATCGGGGTTCCCGCTTGTGATCGAATAACTGTAGTCGTCGTGTATTTTCCGCGTAATCGTGTTGATAAAAGCGGTGATATCGTGAAAAGATACCTTTCCCTCTATATGCCAGCTGATACTTTTGTAGTCATTGGATATTTTTCCGGTAGAGCATGCTATTTCCCTTGTATAGGCTGTTTCCTTCAAAACCTGCTCCAGCTGATGAATCAATAGCTGTGCCGCTTTGGGAATGGTGATGGATATATTGTATACAGGCATTTTAAATCATTTTGTTGTTTAAAAAATGATTCACCCATACAAATCCTGCAATTCAAATCTTTGATCCCTGAAAAACAAATATTAGTCTACTTGTTTGGTAGACAAATATAAAGTAATTTTTCAGTTTTCAATAATTCAGGTAACTATTAGGATTTATTTATCGTTTCAGAGCCTTGAAAAGAAATCTATGAAAGGAACTTATTCCGGTTGACGGGCTGGGAAAGCTTTCTGATTATAAGTGATCCCTGCGTGCTACCGTGATAGAAAGGAGCTGATCTTTTCACCTGGCTCCGATAAGCTGAATACAAACCCTTTTTAGTTGCCTCCCTCAGTCGCCCTTGCCCTTAATCCAACTGGTGATTGGCAGAAAACTACTGCTTATCTGGCTGGTTTATGAAAGCACTAACGAAAACGTTATCTTAAAAACAATGGATTGTTTTACGTTGGCGGACAATTATTTAATAAATTTATTGCTTACAGAAATGTTTAAATAGAAAAATATGAAACGGATTTGTTTGCTGTTATTAGCGATATGGGGCTATAGCCTTTCAGTAGTGGTGGCACAGGAAAAGAAAGTAGGTACGGCACCTCCGCCGGACAATGCGGAACGATTTAAGATCGGCATGGCGGGTTACACTTTTGCCAAGTTCGGTATTGATACTACGCTGGAAACCCTGCAGCGGGAGGAAGTGCATTATCTATGTATAAAAGATTTTCATTTACCGCTGAACAGCACTGATGAGCAGATTGCGGCTTTCCTTCAGAAACTGAAGGAGAAGGGGGTTGAAGCTTACGGAGTGGGACCTATATATATGAAAACGGAAGCGGAGATCGACAAGGCGTTTGAATATGCAAAAAAAGTGGGTGTACATTTAATAGTAGGTGTTCCGAACTACGACTTACTGCCGTACGTTGATAAAAAAGTGAAGGAATACGATATGAAGTATGCGATACACCTGCATGGGCCGGATATTGCTATTTACCCCGATGCTGATGATGTGTGGAACCATGTAAAAAACCTGGATCCCCGCATTGGCATGTGTCTGGATATTGGCCATGATACCCGTGCAGGGAAGGACCCGGTGGAAGATCTTAAAAAATACCACACCCGCGTATTTGATATTCACCTGAAGGACGTAACAGCGCGTACCAAGTACGGCGCTTCCGTGGAAGTTGGGCGGGGAATTATCAATTTTCCTGCTTTTGTAAAAATGTTGCGTCAGGTAGGCTATACAGGTAAGGTAAGCCTGGAGTATGAACGGTTTATGAGCGACCCTTTTATGGGTATTGCCGAATCGATCGGTTATTTCAGGGCCATGATTGTGGCAACAAGGGGGAAATAAGGTAGTTGTCAGTATTCAGTTTTCAGTGCTCAGTATTCAGTGTTCAGTATTCAGTGCTCAGTTTCTGAAAACTGACAACTGAAAACTGATAACTAAATACGGCTTCTCCCTGCTTCAGAATTACTTCAAAACTCCTGTTTACCTTTGCCATGGAATGAAGATTCTAATTATTGAAGACAATATGGCATTGTCTGCCAGTATTAAGGAGTACCTGCAGGCAGAGCATTTCATATGTGAATGCGTCTTTGGAGTAGAAGAAGCGCGTCAGAAATTATCGGTTTTTACCTATGATTTTATCTTGCTGGATATGATGCTGCCGGACGGAGACGGGCTTGATGTACTGAAATTTATCAAAGAAGAGAAAATAGGAAGTAAAGTGTTGATTATTTCAGCACGTAATGCATTGGATGATAAGATTAACGGATTGGAAGGAGGTGCTGATGATTACATTACAAAGCCGTTTCATTTGCCGGAGCTGCATGCGCGGCTGCGGGCCATGTACCGCAGAAACAACCTGAGCGGCAGTAACATTGTTGCCGCAAATGAAATTGAATTGAATACAGATACGATTGAGGCCCGTGTAAATACGGAACTGCTGGATATTACGCCCAAAGAATTTGATTTACTGTTATATTTTGTGGTCAATAAAGGCCGTGTCCTGTCACGTCAGGCAATTGCCGCCCATCTTTGGGGCGATTATACAGATAACCTGGCTAATTTTGATTTTATTTACCAGCACATAAAAAACCTCCGGAAGAAAATTGCCGCGGCCAACGGAAATGATTACATTGAAACGGTATATGGTCTGGGATATCGTTTTAAACTGTAAACGGTCATGAAGCTCATCAATAAAATATCTATCTGGTTTCTTTGTATCATATTGGTGATTACTCCTGTTACCATTTTTATATCCCATTCAAGCATCAAGCGTAAAATAACTGAGTTTGAAATAAAACGGCTGCGTTCGGTCAATGATCATGTAGCAAACCTGCTGCAGCACGGTCAGCCAGCAGCGGCGTTCTTAAAAAACCGGGAAGTAACGGTCGTCCCGTATAATGCGGCTATTCCGGCTGAAAATCCCCGGGTAGAAAAACGGCTGGAAAAAGTGGAAGGGCTGGATGAAAGGGAGATGGCCCTGTTTGTGACCAGCTATCACACGATTAATGGCAGGAATTATGAAATAACGGCGCATAATTATTTTATTAATCCCAATGCGTTTTTCGGCAGTATGTTCATGGCCATGCTTTGGAAAATGCTGCTCATTTCTGTGGCGGTATTCATTTCGGCAAGATTTTTTTCAAAGACCTTATTCAAACCGTTTAAAAATACACTGGAAGCGATCCGCCATTTCAATGTGCGGCAAAAGAAAAAACTGGTGCTGGAACGTTCTTCTACAAAAGAATTTAACGAGCTGAACTGCTTTATCGAAAAAATGACCACCCGCATATTAGAGGAGTATGCCACGGCGCGCGAATTCAGTGAGAATGCTTCGCATGAGCTGCAGACCCCGCTGGCTGTATTGCGTTCAAAAAATGAATTGCTGACGCAGACCGAGCTGAACAGTCAGCAAGCGGCATTGATTGAGCAAATGCAGATTGAGATCAACAAGCTGTCCAACATCACCCGATCGCTTGTATTGCTGGCCCGGCTTGAAAATCATGAATTTGCCATTGAAGAAGATGTGCAATTCTGTAAGGTGGCAAAGAATGTGATTAATACCTATGAGTACTGGGCAGACCTGAAAAATATACAGGTTACACAGAATATTGACGCGCAGGTGTATATAAAAACGAATCCCAGCCTGGTGGATATTCTGGTAGCGAACCTGATGCGGAATGCCATCCGTTATAATGAGGAAGGCGGATCAATACATGTTGAACTAACGCAGGACTATTTCCGTATCAGCAACACAGGACAGCCTATCGATATACCCCATAAAGATATATTCCGGCGGTTTAAGAAAGGTAATCAGAAGAATGAAGGAGTGGGCCTGGGCCTGGCCATTGTGAAACAGATATGCGAGGTCTGTAATTTCCGGGTGTCTTACGCTTATGTAGAAGGGCGTCATATTTTTTGCGTGTATTTTAATGAAAAATATCTTTCAGAAATAGAAGCAATACCTTCCCGGCCAGGCGCTCAGTTAATGGTATTTGCCGGTACAGAGGCGTAAATGCTTCTTCCTTTTTATTTTCTCCGGATCCGGTTCCCAGATTTAAGGCAGATTTAATAGCAGCTTCAAATTTGCTTCAAAAAGATGTTATTGATTTGCGTTTTGTTTTAATAAAAACTATTGTTTCTACAATGCGGATAAGACTAATATTACTAACATTTGTTTTTGTTCTTTTATCGGCAACGCTCACTGCACAGACAACCTTAACATTAAAAGAAGCAATCGCGACCGCGGCTGAAAATTATCCCTCTATTAAAGCCAAGAGTGCTTACATGCAGGCTTCAAAAGAATTGGTGACAGCAGCAAAAAGAGAGCAATTACCCAATGTAAACCTTTCTGCTCAGCAGGATTACGGAACGATTAACGGTACGAACGGGCCGCTGTATGGCTTTGGCGGACTGGCTGCAGCATCTTCAGGTCCGGCATTGGCTTCTCAAAACTGGAATGCTGCCTTTGGTGCTTTATACCTTACGAATGTGAACTGGGAATTTTTTGCATTTGGGAAATACCGGGAAAGAGTAAAAGTGGCGCAGAGAACACAGGAAAGCGATACAAAGGATTACGAACAGGAATTGTTTGAACATAAAGTAAAGGTTGCTGCGGCATACCTCAATCTTATCGCGGGCCGCCAGATCACTAAGTCCTACGAAAAAAATTTAAGCAGGGTCGATTCTATTCGTTTATTTGTGGCAACACGGGCAA
>DASVMC010000395.1:0-7961 GCA_036384555.1 Niabella sp.
TATAGGTTTGGGGTTCCTGGTCATCTTCGGGGGCGGTATTGGTGTAAAACTGGGTGCGGTAAGCTTCAATAGCCTTCATTTTCAGGTCAACCACGTCTGTAATATCAATAATTAAATCGGGCTCATGGTACCAGTCCTGCATATATTGAAAAAAATAGGCCGGACGCCATTTCTCCTGCGGGATACCTGTTTCATCTTTCGTTTCAATTTTTGACAAACCTGATAAAAAGCAGGCATCGTTAATCAAATGTCCTGCACGACCATGGTCCGGGTGCCGGTCATTCAATACGTTTCCCAGGATAATATCCGGCTGGTATTTGCGGATCGCCCGGATAAGTTTCAGCTGGTGCTCTTCATCATTTTTAAAAAACCGTCCCGCATTTTAAGGTTCTCCCGCACCGCAACTCCCATGATCTCAGCAGCGGCTGCGGCTTCCTGATCACGGGTTTCCTTTGTGCCTCTTGTACCCAATTCTCCCTGTGTAAGGTCTACGATCCCTGCTTTTTTGCCGGATCGGATCTCCTTTAATAATGTTCCCGCGCAGCACAGCTCCACATCATCCGGATGAACACCAATAGCCAGTATATCTAATTTCATTTTGATCAGTATTATAAGTGGTGCAAAGAAACAAAAGAAAACGGAGAATCAGCATATGCGTCTTTTTATACCTGCTGCGGACAAGGAGCGGCGGCGGCAGGTTTCAAAAATATTCTACAGGGAAAATTGCTCAGGAGCATTTATTTGATTACTTTTATTAAGATATTAAGAGCGTCATCTTATCCATTCTCTATTTAAATAAAAAGCTGTTTACCAAAACACTGGCCGCATGCTACAGGGAGTTAAAAAGCAGGTGAAACTGTATGTTGAAAAAGCGATCGGGGTCATCAACCGATCATCAAAAGGGGCTCTGGCCGGAAGTATGGCAGCAGCATTGATCTGTATCTTTTATTTAGGAGGCATTGTCCGTACCGGCCTGCCTTTTTTTGTTGACCTTCTTATCATATTGCTCGTTTCAGTCTTAATCGTCGGGTTCATTTATGCCTGTTCGTTTTACCTGTACAGGGGTATATTAAAAATTAATAAGTACACGGTTACTGCGGTAATCGGAACCTGTATCATAACGGCTATATTACCTGACGAAAGATTCAATCGCCCCTTCATATTTTTAGAACTGATCTCAGGTATTTTAATAGGGATCGGGTTCAATAAAAAAAGCAACTGGGGAACGAAGCTGATTTTTATTCTCCCGGCAGTGCTGATCAATATTTTACTGTTTGCCTCCCTGTTCAGCAAAGGAACAGACCGCTCTGTGCCGGTATCCGGGGCGTACTGGACGCAGAAAATGTGGAATCCGGTAATGATCAGCGATCCTTCACAGAAGGGGCCCTATACCGTAAAGCGCTTATTTTACGGAAGCGGAACAGATAAAAGACGTCCGGAATACAGTAAGGGGGTCTCGCTCAGAACAGATCCTGTAGATGCTTCCCCCTATATGGGATCCTGGTCGCACGTGAAGACCTATCTGCGAAAAAACTATTGGGGATTTGATGCAAAGACCTTGCCGCTGAACGCCCGGGTCTGGTACCCGGAAGGACAGGGAAGTTTTCCACTGGTACTCTTTGTACATGGGAATCATTTAATGACCGATTATTCAGACCCGGGTTACGAGTACCTGGGCGAACTGCTGGCCAGCAAAGGCTTTATTGTTGCATCAGTTGATGAAAATTTTTTGAACCTGAGCTGGTTTGATGATTACTGGTTTCAGGAGATGAATGCCCGCGCCTGGCTGATCTTAAAGCACCTGGAATGCTGGCGGCAGTGGAATGCTACAGCAGGCAATCCTTTTTCCGGAAAAGTAGACCTGAACAATATTTCTTTGATCGGCCACTCACGGGGTGCCGACGCTGTTGCAATAGCTGCTGTGATGAATAAATTTGACCGTTATCCGTATGACGGGAACATCCGTTTTCATTTTAATTTTTCAATAAAGAGTATTGTTCAGATCGCGCCTCCCGACAAGCAGTTAAGCGATATCGAGATCCCGCTGCACATGAATAATATAAACTACCTGTTACTGCAAGGCAGCAATGACCAGGATATTTATTACAATGCCGGTGTACGGATGTATAACCGGATAAAATTTGACCCGGGAACAAATGCCCTGAAGACTTCTTTATATATATACAAGGCCAATCACGGGCAGTTTAATACGGTTTGGGGTGCGACGGATAATGCATTTCCTGACCAGTTTTTTATGAATTCAAGGTCTTTGTTAAAGGGAGAGGATCAGCGAAAGATCGCAAAGATTTATATATCGGCGTTTTTAGAAGCTACGCTTAAAGACAGGAAAGAATACATTCCTTTATTAAAGGATTACCGCAACGGATTTAACCTGTTGCCCAAAGACTACTATATCAGCCAGTACGAAGACCATTCGTTTAACTACATTGCCGATTTTGAAGAGGATCGTGATCTAAGTACGGCTACTTTAAAAGGGTGCACAATAGAAGCGGCAGGACTGGACCAATGGCAAGAAACGCGGTTGCGGCTCAGGAATAATGAAGAAGCAGGACAGGGAAGTTCCGGAGTGGTAATAGGATGGAAGAATGGTGCATCTGCTAAAGCAGCCCCTTACTACGCCATAAACCTGCCTGATACAGCGTTACAGAAGCTGCATCCGGATACTTCAGGGAACTTATTCTTTTTTATTGCCAATAACAGCGATCGTGTGGACAATATCAATTTTTCAATTCAATTGAAAACAAAATCCGGCGTAGTGACAAGAGCGTTTAGTGACTTTTTTACTATGGCTCCCCTGTTAAAAACGGAACTGGCAAAATGGAATTATTTATCCGATTTAAAAAAGAGTATGCCTGTGGAACGTGTATTGCAATATATACAGATCCCTTTTCCGGCATTTAAAGCAATTGCGCCGGACTTTCAGCCTGGTCAAATTGAACAGATCAAATTTGTTTTTGATAAAGGAGCGGAGGGCGCAATTATCATTGACAAAATCGGAATTAATTAAAGCCGGCAGATTTTGAATACCGGTAGTTGCTTACACCATCAGGAACTTTTTATCAATCCTCACTATAATTGGCGATGCCCTAATTTTGGAATGGGCTTGCAGAAGTACTATTTTTATCATCCAGTGTTTTCCCTATAAATCATTACTGTAAACAAGAACTTGTTTTTACATTAGCGGTAGCTGTGTTCTGAAGCATTGCCTGCCGACCTGTAACCTTTAAACTGTTTAGCATGAGTGCTTTTAAAACCGGATGGTACGTAATTTATACAAAGAACCGGCACGAAAGAAAAGTGGCAGAACAGCTGGAACGGGTAGGTGTTGAATATTTTCTGCCCTGTATCAATGCTGTTCGTCAATGGTACGATCGTAAGAAGATCATCTCGGTCCCTTTATTTCCCTCCTACATATTTGTTAAAATAAAAGAAGTAAGGAATTACCTGGCAAGTGTTGACCTGGATGGGGTTTTGTATTTTCTGAAAACGGGAAAAGAAATGGCCCCTGTAAAAGAAGAGCTGCTTAACAGTATCCGGCTGATTGTAAATCATTGCAGAGAGGTAGAAGTGTCTTCTGAATTGTTTGATCCGGGTAAAAGAATGGTGATCAGCGATGGTCCGTTTACCGGCCTGCAATGTGAAGTGGTGGAACATATGGGCAATGAAAAAATACTGGTTAAAGTAGCCATCTTAAACCGTAATATCCTGGTAAAACATACCGTTGATCAATTGCTTCCTGCTGAAGTTTGCCGGTGCTGAGCCTTCTTAGCAGGTTGAGCCCACTTTATAAGATAAATGAATCCGGCTTATTAGAATATTCCGGATTGCTGTAGGTGCATTACCGGTGATGTCATACCGACAATACTTTCATCAAAGGCAATCTCTTTGACAAAGCAGGGATCCTTCGGTTGCGTTCAGGATGCCTGAACAGAGCTTGTCATTTCAAAGAGCTTGATTTTCCCGGGGTATTTGTGTATCAGGACAACAACGATGCCGTCAGCTTATGTGCAAACCATTACCAGAATCACTTTGTATTCCCAGTATAAATTTCATATTTAAAATAAAAGTATATGCCTGTTCAGACAACTTATCCCGGAGTATATATTGAAGAAATCCCCAGCGGCGTACGTACCATTACGGGCGTGGCTACTTCAATAACCGCGTTTATTGGCAGAGCCTTAAAAGGCCCGGTAAATGTGCCTGTGACCATTAATAATTTCAGCGATTTTACCCGGCAGTTTGGCGGCCTTTGGGTAGATAGCACCCTGAGCTATGCCGTACAGGATTTTTACCAGAATGGAGGCAGCCAGGCCATTATTGTCCGCCTTGTAAATGATGCAGAAACGGCGCAGTTTGTGCTGCCCGCAGGTGCAGAAGAGCTGACCCTGGTAGCCGTCAGTCCGGGCAGCTGGGCTAACCAATTGCTGGTATCAGTAAATTATAATACCCAGGATCCTACAGCACCTGTTCTTTCACCACCGGCAGCACCTGATGCCAATTTGTTCAACCTGGTGATCTATGAGCGCGATGAAATAACACAACAGGTTCAGAAACTGGAGGAGTATCTCCGGGTGTCGTTATTACCCGAATCGCCGCGGTTCCTGCCACGGGTGCTGCAGCAAAATTCAACGGTCTTAAATGTATTAACGGGCAGTGATGGTACCTGGGAAATACCCGGAAGCCGTCCGGACGAAACTACAGATGCGGTTGAAGCAGCCGCAACCGTTACTGATGGTGATGATCTTACCGTAAACGAATACCTGGGTGACGGGGGTGATAATCCCGGCCTGGATGCATTCTTAAAAACGGACCTGTTTAATTTATTGTCCATTCCGCCACCGGTGAGAGGGCAGGATACCAATGCCGCCGTATATGCAAAAGCCCTGGACATCTGCGTAAAAAAGCGTGCGGTACTATTGGTGGATGCTCCTTTGGCATGGGGCAGTAACAGCAATAATGCGGTCAGCAATCCCATCAGTGGTCTGAATAGCCTGGGCATATCGGGAAGTGCGGCAAGGAATGCTGCCCTGTATTACCCGTTAGTGTATAAAGCAGATCCCTTACGGGAAAATCAAACGGATCTGTTTGTGCCCAGCGGCATCATTGCGGGCCTGATTGCTGCTACTGATACCAACCGCGGCGTTTGGAAATCACCCGCTGGTGTGGATCTCGGCTTATCAGGCGTGCAGGGATTACAGGTCAATTTGTCGGATGATGAAAACGGGCAGTTGAACCCTCTGGGAATTAATTGTCTTCGTTCCTTTCCGGTGATCGGGCGTGTTGTCTGGGGAGCACGTACCATGCGGGGTGCCGATCAGCTGGCAGACGAATATAAATATATAGCGGTCAGAAGAACGGCTTTATATATTGAGGAGTCTTTATACAGGGGAACCAAGTGGGTGGTATTTGAACCCAATGACGAACCGCTGTGGGCGCAGATCCGCTTAAATGTGGGTGCATTTATGCACAACCTTTTCAGACAGGGCGCGTTTCAGGGTAAAACGCCTAAAGATGCTTATTTGGTAAAATGCGATAGTGAAACCACCACGCAAAATGATATTAATATGGGTGTGGTGAATATTCTTGTTGCCTTTGCTCCGCTAAAACCTGCGGAATTTGTAATCATAAAAATTCAACAACTGGCTGGTCAAATTGATATTTAAAATCCAACAACTATGGCACAATTTACAATAAACACACAGCGTTTTGACCCGTATAAAAATTTTAAGTTCCGGGTGAAATGGGACGGCCGTTATGTGGCGGGCGTAAGCAAAGTAGGTGCATTGAAAAAGACCACCGAAGTGGTAAAGCACCGGGAAGGAGGCGATCCCAGCAGCAGCCGTAAGAGCCCCGGCAAAACAGAGTATGAAGCCATTACCCTGGAAAGAGGGGTAACGCATGATACGGAATTTGAAAAATGGGCCAATAAAGTATGGAATTACGGATCGGGCCTCGGAGCAGAAACCTCGCTTAAGGATTTCCGGAAGGATATTATTATTGAACTGTATAATGAAGCGGGTCAGCTGGTAATTGCTTATAAGATCTATCGTTGCTGGGTTTCGGAGTTCCAGGCCATGCCTGATCTGGACGCCAATGCCAACGCGGTGGCCATACAAAACATTAAACTTGAAAATGAAGGTTGGGAGCGGGATTATACGGTTATGGAACCGTCTGAGCCCTCCTTTACAGAGCCTTCCTGATTGTAATACATTGATAGCTGCTTTGTTATAAATGGATCCGCTGACAACCACCCGGTTATTGAATTTGTGGGAAACCTGTTTGCCGCTTTCTGCCGCACGGCGCTCTATGTACCTGCTGTCTGTTGCGTTTCCGGGAGATGACATCAGCAGCTTAAGTGTGGGGCAGTGCAATGGCCGGCTGCTACAGTTCCGGCAGCAATTATTTGGCAACCGGCTTCCTTCACTGGCCGTGTGTCCTGTCTGTTCACAAACAGCGGAATGGGAGCAGGATGTGCTCGACTTTCAATCGGGTCCGACAGAACCGGGTCAGGCAATAGGGCCGCTGGATATCAGGCTTGATCCGTATACGGTTCATTTCAGATTACCCGGTATAGCAGACATAGAAACATTGAAGAACCTGAACACTGCGGAAGAAAAGCAGCAGCACTTACTTAAACGGTGTATACTGAATGCATATAAAAAAGAAGAGGTCTGCCCGGTAAGTGAACTGCCGGAAACGATCATACAGCAAATAGAAGCAAAAATGGCTGCAACTGATCCGTTAGCGGATGTACGGATCCTGTTAAATTGCCCCTCCTGCGGCCATGCCTGGGAAGCCGTTTTTGATGTGCAATCCTATTTGTGGAAAGAACTGAATGCCTGGGCACGAAATCTTTTTAAAGAGATTTATACACTGGCAAAATTTTTTGGCTGGGGAGAAACGGAGCTCCTGGCAATGAGTCATCAGCGGCGACAGCTTTATCTTAAAATGATATGGGGATGAACGGCTTTTTAGGCAATTTGGTAAGTGCGGTAAACAGCAAGAGCAAAGTAGAGCTACGACTGGCTGCTGCTTTTGAAAGCCCGGTTGCTGAAGCCTTTGAACCGTTACAAACAGTTTACGGACAAATGCCGGATCCTGCGCCGGTTCAGGAAAAGCTACATCCTGATTTCTCTGAACAGATATCCGGGCCGGTGGCGGAAAATAATTTTTTTGCCAGGTCTTCTTTTACAGCGCCGCTTTCGGAGGGTGTTGCGGATCGTGTAATCAACCCTGAAAAAGCGCGGGAGGCAGCTGGTGCGTATCAGCAGCCTACCGGAACAACTTTGCAACCAATCATCAATATAAAAGAGGAGACGCCTGTAATGCCGGTATTCGTTCCGGATGCATCGGGCAATACAACTGAAGACGCCGGGCTATGGGCGCCTGTTGACAATAAGGAGCGTCCCTATTTTCAGGAAACCGGTAAAGAAGCATCTGCCGCCGGTGCCCATGTTATAAACGGCAATTTTACAAATAACCGGATACAGCAAGCTGCTGCAGCATTCAGTCTGACCAGCACGTTCAATGCGTTCGGCTCATCAGGTAATCTTACAGAGATCAATAATCATCTGGCAGGCACACCTCCTGTACCACCGGTTGTTAAAATAAGTATTGGTCGTATTGATATAAAGGCTGTCACGCAAACGCCTGCTGTCCGGGAAGCAAAAAAACAGACGCCTGGTATATCACTGGACGATCTTTTGAAAAAGAAAAATAAGTAGCTATCATGAGTTCGGCCCTAGCTATTGCCGGCATCACACAGGTACTTAAAGACCTGCTGAATGACGGTGTTATTAATAATATTACCACGAATACGGGTACAACGGTTACTGTTACTGCGCTGCCTCCGGATAAGATAGAAGATGCCGGAGAGCAAAGCCAGCTGAATCTTTATATGTATCAGGCTACGGTGAACCAGGGATGGCGTAATGAAGGGT
>DASVMC010000396.1:0-4707 GCA_036384555.1 Niabella sp.
AATGGCAAGTTCCTGCAGATCTCTGCGAACGGTATCCTCTGATACTTCCATATCCTCACACAGCTTGGCGTTCAATACCTTGTTGTGCAGATTCAACCGATGTAATATATAAGCCTGTCGCTCTTTCTTTAGCATAGCTATTAGCCTGGTCAGGTGATTGGTTTAAAACAGTTTACTAAAAATAAGTTAATATTTTTTATAAAACCCGCAATTTATCTTAAAAACCCGCAAATGTGGATAACTTCAAGGGTTAAATACTGCATTTTTATGCTACTAATTGCTGTTTAATTAGAGTTTTCTCTTCCCAGGCAAAATTTTCAGGCAACCTGATTTTTTCAATTTGACCCGCTTCTACGCTCTTTGAACAGCTTCATAGTGAAAGTAAGAATACATTCAAATAGTCAACATTCCTTCTTAATTATTACCAATGCAGCTATCACATTGCATTCTGATCAGGTATTAGATCCGAATGTAAAAAAGCCGCCTAAATTATTTTTGAGGCGGCTTGTTACATTCAGACAGCCCGCTTCGATTTATAGGAAGACCGTCTCTCAGAGTTGTCTTTCACATTTATTGATCTGCTGCTTCAGAATTACAGCTGCACCAATAAATGCACATCGAAATCAACATCCCATTCCCGGCGTAATCCTATATTTGATACGCTATATTAATAGTGATATTGCCCGAAGGCGCTGGTCCGCTACCCATCCAGGTAATGTATAATCTGCACTCCGCAGTAGGAGTAACCCTGACTAACCAATTACCGGAATAAAAAGTTCGTGTTCCACTTGGTACATTATTATAATTGATAATTTCGGCAAGAAAGACCTGCTGCCCCGAAGAAAAGGAATAGGACGATGATGTAAAGGTTAAACTACCTGAAACATTATCCCCTATCATTCCATTACCACCACTAAGACTACCATTAACATAGGTAAAATCTGACTGCATATCAAAATCATTATTTGTTTGCGCTGATAGCCTGCCAGGAAATGAACCTGCTAAGACAAGTGTCAGCAAACCTAAAAACATTAAATTTTTCATATGTTTGTTTTTGTTTTATTGTTAATAATTCAATGATAATTCATGTTGTTGCAGTGGCTGTTTATAAAAAATTTTTTAGCATTTGCGGCTTACTTCCCGTAAGCCGCAAATACATTTTTACCTTTATTTAAGATACCCATAATATTCGTCATCCGTTGCGCAATCCCACCAAACAGGCATGCTCCAGATATTCGGATCAGCAGCATGGGGGTTTAAAGCCAGTGTATTTACCGAATTATAATTGATTTCATAGGTCGGTGGCAACATCCAGCGACGCATCCAGTATCTGACGTCTGCTGAAGAAGCACCCGTTAACTGAGCCTGTCCTGTAAATAAGGGGCCCCGCTGATAACCCGGATAAACAACACCAAAACCACCTACATTACCGGCGCTGAAATTAAACCGGCGCATATCATTCCAGTTTTCAATACTGCAACCCATAGCAACGAATTTTTGCAACATAATATCCTGCATGGTAATTGGCCCGGCAACCGCAGGGCTTGTCATATAAGCATTGATAGCCCCTGCATCCATTGGCGCCATATCCGGATTGGTTGCGGTATATTTTTCCGATTGCCACTGACTTAACTTAGCCTGCATCATATCCATGTGCGCCTGAATTCCTGCGGTATACGCCGCATAAGCATTTCCCTGATCCGCCTTTCTCATATACACCTCCGCTTTGATGAAACACATCTCATGATAGGTCAGTATCTCCTGGTCGGAAACAGGGCGTGCCTGGAATGAGCCTGTGGAAGCAACAACCCCCGCATTAAATGCATCAACAGAAGGATACCAGCTTACATCCGTTTCCCCCTGGGCTGTTATACCCGATGTGGCAATAGCACTGCTGCGCATATTTACATAAACCGTATCCCCGGCATATATATAATTTGTACTGTTTATAAATAAAGACCCCTTCGGATAAGTTACTGTTACATCATTCCCGCTAACGGTGAAGGTTTTTCCTGTGGCAGTTATCGTATCAATAAAGTGAGAGCGATCCGCGGCATTGGCAATGGTATACTTTACATCTGTATTTGCAGCAGCATAACTCACCGTTGCAATAGATGCAGGACCTCCATTAAACAAGCGGGTTGCAGGACCATAAGAGTCCACACCTATAGAACGTTTCCAGGTATAGGAAGTCAACTTGCCGTTACCATCCAATTTAATATTAGACATGGTTGCAGGTACAATTTTAGGCATGCGGGGATCTACTATATTTTTGCCGCGCATATTTGTAAGCAGGTTGTAATAGAACTGAGAAATCCGGTTCGCGCTGCCATAAGCCGCATAATCAAAGTTACCATTGGTTACAACAGGATCTCCAATCAGATAATCAGTTACGGTACTATTGTTTAAACCGGGTCCTACTACATTATCAGCAATAGATTGCGGTCCTTTGGATAAACAGTAAAGAATAGAATCCGGGTTGTATAAATCTGTTTTTTTCGACAGCTTCAACATATAACGCGCTTTTAACCCCCAGCACAATTTTATCCATTTGCTGACATCCCCGGATGTATTCCAGAGATCACCGGCAGAAAGTGCGGGTGCTCCGGGTTCCTGAGCTTTTCCAAACAGGCTGATGGCTTCGTTTAATTTCGCCATACAACCGTTAAAAATGGTTTTACCGTCGTCAGGTTTAGGACTTGGATTTCCTGTTGCAGCCTCTGTAAAGGGCATTTCACCATACAGATCCAGCATTTCCATAAAACCCAGTGCATTGAATACATCGGCCACCGCCATATAATGATAGGCTCCTTTTTTCTGGGCCGCATTATACATGTCAACCACATTGGAAGATACTGCTACAAACCAGGTCTGATAGGGTGTTGTTGAATTAGCGTTAGAGCATTGCCACGTTGTGCTGAACGTATTAGCGCCGGCAGTAGTACTATAATAAACCCCTGCCTGGCACGCAGTACGGAAATTGGTAACTCCCGAAGAATACTGGTAAAAGTGCTCGATCCAGGGGAGCCGGTTTTCAATCAATACACTTTGGTTATTAGGATTATCCGGATCTGTATTCACATCTAACCACTTCTTACAGGAAGCCAGGCCTGACAACAGTATGCAACCGAGTATAATATATTTTAAATTTTTCATCTGTTTATTTTTTTTCATTACTTAAAATGTAAGATTTACCCCAAATGTGAAACTGGCTACTGCAGGTACGCCCAGGTAATCAATACCCGTAGAACCGGAACCGCCTGTTCCACCTGCTGCACTTACCTCAGGATCCATTCCTTTGTAGTTGGTCCATGTAAATAAGTTAGTACCAACAGCCGTTGCAGAGAGGCTCTTAATAACTCTTTTATCCTTTAGCATACTGGAGAAATCATACGTTAACGACAGGGAACGCAGCTTGAGCCAGTTTACAGAAGTAATAAAATTCAGGGAATTGGCAGCATAGTTTTGCCAGTATTGCTGGATCATATATCTGCCATCAACTGATTTTCCACCAATCGTGTAAGTTTTGTCCGCTTCGTAGGTCTGCGTAAAATCCTCTCCGGTTACACTGTTAACTCCGCTTACCGTTACTGATTGGCGGTCATTTAGTAACGTTTTTTTACTCAACCCGTTTGCAACCAAGGCATACTCGGTACCGTTATATACGTCTCCGCCCTTACGGATGTCAAGAAGAAAGGACAGCATAAATTTTTTATATCGAAACGTATTATTAAACCCGCCGATGAAATCCGGCTCACGGTTACCCACAACAGGGTTAGTGCCGTCCAGCTTATACAACCCCGTTGCAGGGTCAATCTGGTAGCGGCCGTTCGGGATTGTTTTTCCATCAGCATCAACTTCACGCAGATAAGGCTGGCCGGTCATACCCAGGAAATAGCCCCCGTTAGGAATAGATGCAGCTTTCACTGTTCCGAACTGGGCATCAGTTGGGTAAAAATAGGCGATGCCCGGGATAAAAGCACCCAGCCTGCCTTTGTTATAGGAAAAATTCAACACGGTTTCCCATCCGAAATCTTCCTGTGCTATCGGTTTGGCGGTAAGGGCTATTTCCATACCCTTGTTAATAACAGAGCCCGAATTGAGGGTGCTGAAAATAAATCCGCCGGATTGGGCTAAACGTGGTTGCCCGATCTGATTCTCTGTCTGACTATGATAGTAGGTATAATCCAGACCAAGGCGTCCTTTCAGGAAATGGAACTCTCCTCCTACTTCCCAGGAAGATTGAATTTCAGGTTTTAAAATAGGGTTACCGGCCGCCCACTGATTTCCGACTGCGATGAATGAGCCAATGGTATAAGGCGGATTTACATAAGTATTCGTTGCATAAGCATTGGCATCTTTACCTACCTGCGCCCAGCTTGCCCGGATCTTCCCGAAAGTAAGGATATCGTTCTTATGCAGCAATTCTGTAAATACAAAAGAGCCGCTAAGAGAAGGATAAAAATAAGACCGGTTCTCTACCGGCAATGTAGATGACCAGTCGTTACGGCCTGTTGCCGTAAGGAATGCAATGTTCTTATAAGATACGCCAATTTCTCCATAAGCACCCACCAGTCGTTTCCTGGTTGTTGCATCCGTAAAAAATTTATTGGTCGTTGCAATATTATTAAAACTGATCGTACCGGCTGTTACAAAGTCATATCCCCAATGATTCTGGTTTGACGACTCTGTACTTTCAGAAGTGGT
>DASVMC010000397.1:0-8348 GCA_036384555.1 Niabella sp.
ATACAACCAGATCAGTGAACTACTGCATAACTATGGCAGTATGGACATCCTTTGGCTGGATGGCGGCTGGGTTCGCCCGCTGGAAACCGTGAATGACGAGGTGCGGGCATGGGGAGCTAGGATCCCGGAATCGGGCCAGGATATTGACATGCCCCGGATTGCAACAATGGCACGTAAGGCGCAGCCGGGAATCTTAATGGTAGACCGTACTGTGCACGGGCCTTATGAAAATTATCAGACACCTGAACAGCGCGTGCCGGATCACCAGCTGAATAACCCCTGGGAAAGCTGTATGACCCTGGGTAATGCATGGGGCTATGTTCCGGGCGACCGGCTGAAACCTGCGGCACAGGTTATTCATACATTGGTTGAAATTATTGCAAAAGGCGGTAGCCTGTTACTGGGTGTTGGCCCTCAGCCCGACGGCACTTTAACGGAAGAAGCGGTTGACCGGTTACTGGAAATCGGCAAATGGATGAGTGCAAACGGCGCTGCTATTTACAGTACTCGGACGCTGGAACATTATAAAAGCGGCGATACCTATTTTGTACAATCAAAAAACGGGAAAACCGGCTACGCTATTTTTCTTGTTAAGGAAGCGGCTACCCCGGCCACTATTGAATGGGAAGGAAATGTACCCCTGAAAGGAACGGTTATCAGCGCCCTTGCTACCGGGGAAAAAGTAAAATGGACAGTGACCGGCGATAAAGTAGTGTTACAGGTTCCGCCGGTATTAAAGGACCGTGCGCACAATCCGGCGCTTGCATTCTCATTTGTAAAAGGTTAATATGTTTTATATGAAAAAAATAGTATTGAGTGCGGCTTTAGGGTTCTCATTGGTTGCAGGAGCTCAAAAAGTAACGCCACCGGCACCTGTCGGGCCGGTACCCTCTGCCCGTCAGCTGGCCTGGCAGCAACTGGAAATGTATGCCTTTATCCATTTTACCACCAATACCTTTACTGATAAGGAATGGGGATATGGCGACGAGGATCCCAAAATCTTCAATCCTGCTAAAGTAGATGCAAATCAATGGGCTTCCGTACTAAAGCAAACAGTGTTTAAAGCCATGATCCTTACTACAAAGCATCATGATGGGTTTACGCTCTGGCCCAGCAAATACACCGAACATTCTGTAAAAAACAGTCCCTGGAAGAACGGGAAAGGGGATATTGTAAAAGAGGCGAGTGACGCTGCTCAAAAAGCCGGATTGAAGTTTGGCGTTTATTTATCGCCCTGGGACCGTAACCGGTCTGATTACGGAACACCTTCCTATATTACCTATTACCGGGATCAATTAAAAGAACTGTTTACAAATTATGGACCCATTTTTGAGATGTGGTTTGATGGTGCTAATGGAGGTGATGGATATTATGGAGGAAAAAAAGAAAAACGGAAGATCAATGGCGCTACTTATTATGACTGGCCTGCAACGTTGAAAATGGTACGGAATATGCAACCCGATGTATTGTTTTTTAGTGATGCCGGTCCCGATATCCGTTGGGTAGGGAATGAACGGGGAGTTGCAGGGGCAACAAACTGGAATACGATCACACCCGATACTCTGTATGCGGGAAAACCGGGAATTGACGGACTGCTGAACAGCGGTTCCGAAAATGGCACAAAATGGATCCCTGCAGAAGTAGACGTATCCATCCGGCCCGGCTGGTTTTATCATGCTTCAGAAGACAGTAAAGTAAAAACCCCGGAACAGCTATTTGCGATTTATCTTTCTTCTGTCGGGCGCGGCTCCAATCTCTTGCTGAATATTCCTCCGGACAGGAACGGCGTCTTTCACCCTGAGGACGTAAAAGCGCTCTACGGGTTTAGAAAGCTACTGGATGAACGCCTGGGGCATAATCTTGCAGAAAAAGTAAAAATAAGCACCACTAATACAAGAGGAAATGCAGCAACATATAATGGTGCAAAGATGGTTGATGGCAATGCCGGTACCTACTGGGCTACGGATGATGGTGTTACCGGGGCCGGTTTTGAAGCAACACTGCCATCGCCGCAAACGGTCAGCTATATAGTATTACAGGAGTACATTCCGTTAGGGCAGCGGGTAAAACATTTTACGGCTGAAGTTTTTGAAAATGGTAACTGGAAAAAAGTGGCTGATGCAACAACAATCGGGTATAAGCGTATTTTAAAAATTGATCCGGTAAAGACCGGTAAAATACGTATCAGCATTACTGATGCCAAAGCAGCACCGGTGATCGCTAATTTTGAATTGTATTAGAAAAAGGCAGCGGGCTGCTGAATCTGCGAACCTCCGATCAGGGATCAGCCCTTAAGCCGTTTAACAACTTTAAAAAAACAGGTATGACACAACATACAGCTATATGTTTTGGAGAAATACTTTGGGATGTATTGCCCAATGGTACGGAACCGGGCGGGGCGCCTATGAATGTGGCCTACCACCTGAATCAATTGGGAATATCCGCCGGGTTGATTTCAAGGAAAGGAAATGACAAAGAAGGAGAACAGCTGATCCGTTTCTTGAAAGAGCATCATGTTGATACAACACTGATACAGACAGATGAGGAATACGCTACCGGTAAAGTGATTGCCACACCTGGCGATAATTATGAAATGCAGTATGATATTGTATTTCCGGTGGCCTGGGACTTTATTGATGTTACCGCACCGGCAAAAGAAAAAGTGACCGGGTCTGAGTTGCTCATCTTTGGCAGTCTTGCGGTTCGTAACGGGCATTCAAGAAAAACATTGTTTGATCTGTTGCCGGCTGCAAAGACACGAGTGCTGGATATCAATTTAAGGCCTCCTCATTTTGAACAGGAAATCATTGAGTCTTTATTAAAGGAGGCAACGATTTTAAAGTTAAATGAAAATGAAATGGAACTGATCTGCGGATGGTATCCATTCACGGGTTCTTTACAAGAACGGGCAGCAGCTTTGAGCAGGCGATATTCAATCAATGATATTGTAATTACCCGTGGTGCGGAAGGGGCTGTTTATTTCTCCGGCGGAATGTTCTATGAACACCCGGGCTTTAAGGTGGCCGTTGTAGATACGGTTGGTAGCGGAGATGCTTTCCTTGCAGGATTTTTAGAGCAGCTGAGAAAAAAAGCAGCTCCTGCAGCTGTGCTCGAATTTGCATGCCGGCTGGGGTCATTTGTAGCCACACAAAAGGGCGCTTGCCCCGGGTACGACCCTGGGAAGCTAACCGGAGATTAATGTCAGCCTGCGACATAAATAATGTGGGAAAAGTATGTTCTGCGAAATGACAAGTTCCTTTCAAGCGTCAACCTGAGCAGCCGAAAGATCCCTGCTTTGTCAAAAAAGTGCCTTTTGATGCAACAATTCCTCTGCTCATTTTGCTTTTGGGACGGGTCCGGCAGCGATCGCATGTTGTTTTTCGGGGACTCATTTTCAACAACTTACATTACCTGACATTGATCGTCTGCATTTTGTATGGGATCAAACCGGGGGAATAAAGCTCCTTTTTACTCAGTCCCCGATTGATCCCTGTTCATTTTCAGTCTTTTAAGTCAGGTGAATTCGGGTATGTATTTTGTGGCTCTATCAATAACAGAAATAAATGAAAATGTCGTATAGTGAATTTAAAGATGCTTTGCAATCCAATGTACCGCCTGCCGGGTTAAGTGAATTACAACTGGGGCTCTGGCATATTGCAAAGGGAAACTGGGAGGAGGCGCATGTGATTGCCCAGGAGCATGAAGGCGAAATTGATTTTGACCGTTTGCACGCATATGTTCACCGGATTGAAGGCGATACCTGGAATGCGGATTACTGGTATAAAAGAGCCGGAACAAAAATGCCTGAAAAATCAATCGGGGAGGAGCTGGAACTATTGATGCACCTGTGGTGCTAAACAGGGTATATACCCATTTCTTTTGCTTTTTCTTCCAGATAGGTTAATGCGGCCTCCTTTGTGTTAGGGATCGCTCCATCCAGGATGGCATCTTTTAAGGAGTCCTTTAAAATACCAACGGGTTTGGAAGGCGCCAGGTTAAACCGCTGCATGATCTCCAGTCCATCTACGGGTGGTTGCCAGTTGCGGATCTGGTCTTTTTCTTCCACTTCCCTGCTGCGCTCCCTTACCATTTTGAAGTTCTCCAGGAAACGCTGTACTTTCTTTCTGTTCTTGCTGGTGATATCGGCTTCACAAAGCAACATTAATGCATCAAAATCTTCGCCGGCATCAAAAAGCAGGCGCCGGATAGCAGAGTCAGTTATATCTTCTTTTGTCAGGCTGATCGGACGTAAATGCAATTCCACCATTTTTTTGACAAAACGCATTTTTTCATTCAGCGGAAGTTTCAGCTGCGTAAAAATTTTAGGAACCATTCGCCCGCCTACTACTTCATGCCCGTGAAAGGTCCACCCGATACCTTCTTCAAAGCGTTTGGTGGCTGGTTTTGCAATATCATGCAGGATAGCGGCCCAGCGTAGCCACAGATCAGTACTGGTGGCTGCAATATTGTCTAAAACCTGTAAAGTATGGTAAAAATTATCTTTGTGACCAATGCCTTCTTTAAATTCAGCGCCGGACAGCTCCACCATTTTAGGGAATATGATCTTCAGCAGGCCGGTTTTATACAACAGGTCAAAGCCAATGGAGGGTTTGGGCGATAAGATGATTTTGTTGAGCTCTTCGGTAATGCGTTCCTGTGAAATGATCCGGATGCGCTCTTTGTTTGCTGTAATGGATGCCAGTGTATTTTCCTCAACAAAGAAATCCAGCTGTGTGGCAAACCGGATGGCACGCATCATGCGCAGGGGATCATCGCTAAATGTTTGATCGGGTTCCAAAGGGGTGATGATCTTTTTTTCCTGAAGATGTTGCTGTCCGTTAAAAGGATCCAACAGCTCGCCAAAGTCCTGTTTATTCAGGCTGATGGCCATTGCATTAATGGTAAAGTCTCTCCGGTTCTGGTCATCTTCCAGGGTACCCGGGCTTACTTCCGGTTTCCGGCTGTTATGCCGGTAGCTTTCCTTCCGGGCCCCTACAAACTCTATATCAAACTCCTGGGCATGGATATGTGCAGTACCGAAATTCTTAAAATAGTTCACCTGTGGCTGGGGCTGCAATCTTTTCGCCACGGCTTTTGCCAGCTCAATACCATCACCAACGGTAACAATATCTGCATCCCTGGTAGGTCTGCCCAGTAATTTATCACGCACAAATCCACCCACTAAATAGCTTTCCTGATCCAGCGCCTGAGCGGCTGCTGCTACCTTATTTATAATATTGAGCTCTTTATCGTCTAATTGAATATCCATGTAGCTGGCAAAGATAATTCAGGTTTCCGATTTGAAACTGCTGATTTCTGATTCGTTTTCCAGATCTTTATTCCGGGATTAGCAACCGGTTGCTACCGGATCACTTCCACCTTTCCGTCCTTCCAGCGGATGATAGAAGAAGGCTGATGGGGCGTTGTATCTTCCTGCCGGTATTGCACAATATAATCTACCTGGCTTTTTATAGATGCCGGAATCGCGCTAAAACCGGAAGGAGTTGGTTCACCGGAGATGTTTGCGGAGGTAGAAACGATGGGTTTGCCAACGCGTTTGATCAGCGAACGGCAAAAATCTTCATTACAGATGCGGATCGCGATGCTGCCATCTTCTGCTGTCAGGTTTTCTGCAAACCCGATCCCGTGTTCATAAATAACCGTTGTCGGGCGCACCGTTGTTTCCAGGTAATCGAAAAGACTCAGATCTACGGCAGCTGTATACTGCATCACCTCCCGTTCTGTGGCAGCCAGTACAATCAGGGCCTTGCTGTCGCTCCTTTTTTTTAAGGCATAGATCTTTGCAACTGCTGCTGCATTGGTTGCATCGCACCCCAATCCCCACACGGTATCCGTCGGGTAAAGAAGTATTCCCCCCTTACGCACTGTTTCAACTGCCGCTTTTAGATCTTCTTCAAAATCAGTCATTGTTTTCTTTAGTTTTATAAATAGTAAGACAGACAGGCTGGTCCTGAAGCGTATGCATTTTTTAAGCAAACCGGTAAGCATCGGTATGTGTTATTATGCCCAGCCCTTTTTATACTATAGAATGATAAAGCTCCATTACCTCCCTTGCATATACCTCCGGCAAAAACCGCCAGGTATTTTCCAGTCCCTTTATACGCATATCAGCTGCAAAAACCTTGTCGCTATAGATCTTTCTAAGACCTGCTGCCATTTCTTCCGGACTATCGGGGTTGGCCAGCCAGGCCGCGCCTCCGGCTATTTCCGGCAGACAGGAAGTGGTAGCCGTAACCACGGGTACGCCTCCGGCCATCGCTTCGATAATAGGCATACCGAAACCTTCAAAGTAAGAAGGATAGATCATAGCGGTTGCCAGTTGATATAAGGCGGGTAAGTCTTCCGTTGCAATAAAAGGTTTTTCCCCCGCACGTTCCAGCTGTTCTGATAAGAACAGCACCCGGTCCTCCAGTTGCATCGTCTTTAAATAGGCCTGTACTTGATCTTTAAATCCACCGTCATTGCCTACTACTACTAACGGAATAGGTACTTCGTTCCTGATCAGCTGCATCGCTTTGCAGATATTCAGCAGGTTCTTGCGCTCAATAATAGTGCCTACATGCAGAAAGAACCGGTCCGGCAAATGGTATTTACAGCGAACGGCTTCCTTCCGTTCTTCCGGCTCCTGTACCATGAATGCCGGGGAGCAACTTTGATAAATAACTGCTATTTTTTCAGCAGGAATACCATAGATCTGTACAATATGCTGCCTGGTTTCTTCACTGATAGCCATAATTCTGGTGGCATGTTTACAGGCGTACCTTGACTTGGCACGATAAATTTTTGTATCGATTGCCTTATACTGATGCGGGTAAATTTCCGGAAAGAGGTCGTGCATAGTTACAACAGAAGGGATACCGGTTTTGGGCATTCCCACCGGTATTTCGTGGCTCAACCCGTGATACAGGCTGATTTTATGCTGCACAAGATCTTTGGTGACCCACCGGCTTCTCCAGGCAGCACTCAATATTTTATGTAAAGTGCCCGCAGGTCTTATTTCATGAATATTTTCCTGGTGTGGCTGAAATGACTTCCCTGGTTTTGGATTGAACAGGTAATATTCATTTTCAGGATAATGCCTAGACAACAGGCTGATCAGTACCCTGCTAAAGAACCCCAGCCCTGTATTATTATGATAAGCCCTTTTGGCATCAAAACCAATATTCATATCCGCAAAGTTGCAGTAAATAGGGGAAATGGCAAACGGTCCAGGATGTAGAATATTTGGAGAAAGCTGCGGTCAGTTATCAGCGGTCAGTCCTCAGCAGATATATTCAGTATCGGGGATCAGCCACCTGAGATCCGGAAATTCAAATAGTTTCATTGCATTCTGTTAACTTTGGCCACAAAGTATAATTATTCATGGAAGAACTGATACAAGCAGCCTGGGCAGACAGGGAATTGCTGAAAACCAAAAAATACGAAAATGCGGTGCATGATGTGATTGCCGCTCTGGACAAAGGAGAACTGCGTGTTGCGCAGCCGGAAGGTAAAAAGTGGAAAGTAAATGAATGGGTAAAGCAAGCCATTCTGATGTACTTTGGCATACAGAAAATGCAAACCTGGGATGTTCCGCCTTTTGAGTTCTATGATAAAATGCTGCTGAAAAAAAATTATAAGGATATGGGTGTACGCGCAGTGCCGCATGCGGTAGCGCGTTATGGGGCTTATCTGGCTCCTAATGTAGTGCTCATGCCTTCTTATGTAAATATTGGTGCATATGTGGGAGAAGGAACGATGGTGGATACCTGGGCTACAGTGGGCAGTTGCGCTCAGATCGGTAAAAATGTGCACCTGAGTGGTGGTGTAGGGGTAGGTGGTGTATTAGAGCCCTTACAGGCAAGCCCGGTAATTATTGAAGATGGTTGCTTTTTGGGCAGCCGTTCTATAGTGGTAGAAGGAGTTATTGTGGAGAAGGAAGCGGTGTTGGGGGCCAATGTGGTATTGACACAGAGCACCAAGATCATTGATGTAAGCGGCAGTATTCCTATTGAAGGAAAAGGCCGGGTACCGGCAAGGAGCGTGGTCATCCCCGGATCTTATGCAAAAAAATTCCCTTCCGGCGAGTATCATGTGAATTGTGCCCTGATCATTGGAAAACGCAAGCCAAGCACGGATCTGAAAACCAGTCTGAATGACGCTTTGCGTGACTTTAAAATAAGTGTCTGAACCGTTATTAGGACCCGAGGTTGAATGTTGACCTTAAACCTCAAATACAAAATTGCAACTATTGAAAGCCTTGGTCTATAAATCAACCGGTAGCTGGTATACCGTTAAGGATGAGACGGGTAAATTTTATAATGCCCGTATAAAAGGCGTTTTTAAAA
>DASVMC010000398.1:0-2737 GCA_036384555.1 Niabella sp.
ACCGGTAATGGCTGAAGTAGCCTGTGAGTATAGCGATAAAATCATTTTTACCAGCGACAACCCGAGAAATGAGGACCCCCAGGAAATCATTAAGGATATGGAGGCAGGCGTGACCGCGGGCTGCAGAAGGAAATGCCTTTCCATTGCAGACCGAAAAGAGGCTATAAAAACAGCGATTAGTCTGGCCAATGCAGAAGACATAGTGCTGGTGGCAGGTAAGGGCCATGAAACCTACCAGGAAATTAAGGGAGTACGGAATCACTTTGATGATAAAGAAACGGTAAAGGAAATTTTTGAATTGCTGGGGAAATAGAAGCAGGCAGATTGGCCGTGATTCCGGTCAACAGTTCAATTGGAAGCGGATTAAAACAGTGACTCATTAGTGAATTAAATTAAAATATGTTATATCATTTATTTGAGTGGTTTAAAGTGCAGGGGATCAATTTCCCGGGAAGGAACCTGATGGATTTTATCACCTTCCGGGTAATGATGGCGGTTTTGCTGGCACTGACGATCACTCTGATATTTGGTAAACGGCTGATAAATGTTTTACGTCGCAGGCTGGCCGGAGAAACGGTAAGAGACCTTGGCCTGGCGGGTGAGCAGGCTAAAAAAGGAACACCGACCATGGGTGGATTGATCATCATTCTTGGAATACTGGTGCCGACGCTGCTCTTTGCAAGACTGGATACTGTGTATATTTTACTGATGCTCTTTGCAACAGTCTGGTTGGGCGCGGTGGGCTTTACAGATGATTATCTGAAGCTGCGTGCAAAAAGACGGGCTGCGGAAAAAGGAGAGGTCTATAAAAAAAGTGATAAGGACGGGCTGGCCGGAAAGTTTAAGATCTTTGGACAGGTAGTGCTGGGTGTTACGGTAGGTGCTGTTTTATACTTCAACAGTAATGTAAAAATCTGGCGTGAATTTATTGGTACGCCGGGTCCTAATGAAACGGAGGTGATCACCAAAACGGTTAACAACAAAACCAAACATTTTGTAGCGTCCAAAGGGTTGGTGACCACCATTCCTTTTGTAAAAACACACGAGTTTAACTATTCAAAGTTATTGCCGGAGCCATTGCGGCCCTATTCATGGGTATTATATATTGGGATAGTGGTGTTTATTATTGTAGCAGTTTCAAACGGCGCAAATATAACGGACGGCCTCGATGGACTGGCTACAGGAACGTCGGCATTGATAGGTGTTATGTTAGGCGTTTTTGCTTATGCCAGCGGCAACTTCAATTTTGCAGACTATCTGAATATTATGTATATCCCCAACCTGGGCGAGTTGTCGATATTCCTTGCGGCGATGATCGGCGCCTGCGTAGGATTTCTATGGTACAATTCCTATCCTGCTCAGGTATTTATGGGCGATACAGGCAGTTTAACGCTGGGCGGTATCATTGCCTCGATCGCGATCATTGTTCATAAAGAATTACTGATCCCTATTTTTTGCGGTGTGTTCCTTGTTGAGAGCATTAGTGTAATGATACAGGTAGGGTATTTTAAATATACCAAGAAGAAATATGGTGAAGGAAAGCGGATCTTTTTAATGAGCCCTTTGCACCACCATTATCAGAAGCTGGGTTATCATGAAGCCAAAATTGTAACAAGGTTCTGGATCGTACAGATATTATTAGTGGTTGTATGCATTGTAACGTTAAAGCTGAGATAGGCAATGGAGAAGCGTTTGGTCATATTGGGTGGTGGGGAAAGCGGTGTTGGTGCAGCAATACTGGCCAGGCAAAAAGGCTATGAAGTGTTTTTATCGGATGGAGGTTCTTTGAAAGAAGTATATCGTAAGGAATTGCAGGAAAAGGAGATTCGTTGGGAAGAAGAGGGCCATACGGAAGCAAAGGTGCTGGAGGCAGATGAAATTGTCAAAAGCCCGGGCATCCCTGAAAAAAATGCATTGGTTCAAAAGATCAGAGCTAAGGGAATTCCGGTGATCAGTGAAATTGAGCTGGCATACAGGTACAAAGGCGAAAGCCGTATTATAGCCATCACGGGTAGCAACGGTAAAAGCACCACCACTTCTTTGATATATCATATCTGCAGGACAGGTGGGATGGACTGTGCGCTGGTGGGCAATATCGGCTACTCTTTTGCAAAGCAGGTAGCAGAAGATCCCAAACCATTGTATGTGGCAGAGATCAGCAGCTTCCAGTTGGACGACATCAAAGATTTCAGGCCTGATGTTGCTCTACTGCTCAACATCACCGAAGATCATCTTGACAGGTACGAGTACAAATTTGAAAACTACATCCGCTCCAAATTCAATATCACCAAAAACCAAAGGCCGGAAGATACATTTATCTACTGCGCCGACGATCCTGTGATCACACAGTTCATGAAAGAAAACCCATTACATTCCAACTTATTACCATTTTCTATGTATCAAGAACTACCTAAAGGAGCTTATATTAAAGACAGGGCGATGATACTTGCCGTTGACAGCGACAAGCTGGAAACGAGTGTGTATGATTTTGCATTAAAAGGAAAGCACAACCAATACAACAGCATGGCTGCAGGACTGGCAGGCGCCACCATTGGCATCCGCAAAGAAAAGATAAGGGAGGCTGTTGAAAATTTCGAAGGGCTTGAGCATCGCATGGAGCATGTGCTTACCGTGCGTGGTGTTGACTTCATCAACGACAGCAAAGCCACCAACGTCAACAGCACCTGGTATGCGCTGGAAAGCATGACACAGCCCGTGATCCTCATTCTTGGAGGAG
>DASVMC010000399.1:0-2788 GCA_036384555.1 Niabella sp.
CTTGTTTTTTTGCAGCCTGGCTTTTAACTCCCAACCGGTGCTGTCTGCATTTAAAAGACGTACTGACGGAATGGTCCGGTATTGTTTATAAGGAGGAAGGGTTTGGCTATGACCCGGTTGAAAATAAATAACTGCTGCCAGGAATAAGACTAAATACTTCATTTTCTTTATTTTATAGAATAAGAGATATCAAAGATAACAATAGGATGCAGAATTGGTTGCAGGGGTTGCCTAAAAAGAGGAGAAAAAAATTTTATTTATTACGAATATTTCGTAATTTTATTTTTAAATCGTATATCGAATGAAAAAATTAACAGCGCAGGAAGAACAGTTAATGCTGGCCATCTGGCAGGTAGGCGAGGGCAATGTGAAAGTATTTATGGAATTGCTGCCGGAACAGCAGCCTTATACTACCGTAGCATCTACCATAAAGAATCTTGAGAAAAAAGGGTATGTTACCGCCCGGTTATTTGGGAACGTATATGTATATAAGCCCGCTATCTCTGAGGAGGAGTATAAAAAGAAATTCATGGGAAGTGTTGTAAAAGATTATTTCAGCAATTCCTATAAAGAGCTCGTCAGCTTTTTTGTTGATCAGAAAAAATTATCTGCTCAGGAATTGAAAGAAATTATTAAAATGATCGAATCAGGAAAGAAAAAGTAGTTATCAGTCTTCAGTTTCAACACTGAAAACTGAAAACTGATAACTAATCGCTGATATCTCAACTCTCAATGTTCAAATCTTTTGTCATGCCTGTCATTATTGATTATATCCTCAAGTTAAGTATTTGTCTGACCGTAGTATACCTTTTTTACCAGCTTTTGTTAAGACGGCTCACTTTTTATAACTGGAACCGCTGGTACCTGCTGGGATACAGCGTACTCAGTTTTATTATTCCCCTGGTTGACGTAATGCCTGAACTACAGAAAAAAGAGCTGGACCGAAGCACGCTTGTGCAACTGATACCTGCGCTGGGCTTTGGACCGGCGGGGGATAAGGCCAATTTTTTTGAAGCATTCACTACCTGGGATTGGGTAATGATTGTGGGCGTATTGGGGTCAGTTATTTTGCTGATCCGATTCCTGATCATGTTTTTTTCCTTCCTGAAAATAAAGAACAGCGCACAACTGATCTCTGATGATCATACCCGCATTTATCAGCTGGAGGGAGAGCTGCGCCCCTTTTCTTTTGGTAATGCCATTTTTGTCAATACGGAATTGCACAGCGGAGAGGAACTGGAAGAAATTATACGTCATGAGTTTGTACATGTAAAACAAAAACATACTGTTGATATCATCTGGAGCGAACTGCTTTGTATCCTGCTTTGGTTTAATCCGTTTGTATGGCTGTTACGGAAAAGTATTAAGCAGAATCTTGAGTTTTTGGCTGATAAGCAGGTACTCGAAGGAGGAACGGATAAAAAGGAATACCAGTATCTTTTGCTGAGAGTAATGGGTACCAAGCAATTCGCCTTTACCAATCATTTTAATCTTTCTTCATTAAAGAACAGGATCGCCATGATGAATACGATCCGGTCTGCCAGGGTACAGTTGACGAAGTTTTTATTTCTATTGCCGGTGGTAGCGGTATTGCTGCTGGCTTTCAGAAAAGAAGTACTTCATGAAGCGGCCGGGAATAAGGCCAGCTCAGGGCAGTTACCGGATGCAACAGATGCGGTAAAGGATATTGCCGGTGCACCGGTGCATCTGCAGCTGGCTCTTATTGGGAAAGATACCACGCCTGTAAAGAATGCGGCAAAACAATATGATGTTATTGTAACGGGTAATGGTTTCGGGAAGAATATAAAGGATCCGGCTGCCATTGTTAAAAGGATGAGCATCGCCGAATGGAAGGCCAATCAAAGTAAATATGAAAAAGAATACGGTGTTGCGCCCCTTTTGAGCTTTAAAACGGAGGAAGATATAACGGGCCGGAAACTGGACTCTGTTTATGTAATAAAGAAAACCTTTTCAAATACCCTGATGGCTAATAACCCATTGATCGTTATTGATGGTGTCAGAGTTGATAATAAAGGAGGAAAGGCGCTGGAGGGGATGGATCCGGACAGGATCAAGTCTGTTTCTGTGCTGAAAGACGTATCTGCAACATCGTTATACGGGAAAGAGGGTAAAAATGGCGTGGTTATTATCACAACCAAAGAGAAGCGCCTGAGAGGTGCAGATTCTGCGGTAAACGCGACTGTTACTTTCAGGAAGGCGGATGAATCTGCTTATGACAGAAAGGAATTCAATGCTGTACCCGTTGATGGCCGTTTGAGATTAACGGCTACAGGTATCTCTGTAGCTCCTGCAACAATTGTTGGGGATCAGTCAGCCCGTTCTAAAGAACAAAAAGTAACGGTCGCATTCCATCCGGTAAATAACAATGAAAAAGCACCTTTGTTTGTGCTGAACGGGGAAGTTCAGGATCATAATGTACTAAAGGATCTGGATCCGGCAGACCTGGAATCTGTTTCAGTTCTTAAGGATGCATCGGCAAAGACTATTTATGGGAATGCGGCGCATAACGGAGTGGTGCTGGTTACCACAAAAACGGGAGGTAGACCAGCAACCAAAAAAGATCCCCTTCAAGATATCATTGTAAAAGGCTATGGAACAAAAAACGCAAAGGAAAGTGCTTCAGAAGAGAACAATGTAACAGTTTATCCAACCGGAAAAGGACATGTAGCCGCCAGGGCGGGCACAACAACCCTGATCGCTGATACGATCCATATTCAAAAAGCGGTACAATGATTCAGCAGTTTTGCTGATAGTGCCGTGCTGGATG
>DASVMC010000400.1:0-7226 GCA_036384555.1 Niabella sp.
GTACCCGTTCCATCGTTGATCCGGGAGGCAATGTAACGTTCACGAAAATAGTACCCATATCCTCACTGGGCACAAAGCTGGTTGGTGTTTTTTTCATAAGAGCAAAAAAGAAGCCGGCAAAAAGTAGTATAATAATAAACACAAGCCAGGTCTTTTTTGAAAGGAAATGAACCCCCTTTGTATATTGGTGAACAAGGGTGTTATATCCGGCATTAAAAGCTCTGCCAAAACGCTTGCCGAAAGTCATTTTTTCTCCTTCCTTATCTTCCTGGATATGTGCAGGCGGCTTTAAGAACATGGCCGCCAGCGCAGGGCAGAGTGTGAGTGCATTTAATGCAGATATCATAATGGAAATGGCCAGTGTTATTCCAAACTGTCTGTAAAACACACCGGCAGACCCGGTCACGAATGTTACCGGTAAAAATACAGAGGCCATTACCAGTGTAATGGAAATGATAGCAGGTGCTATTTCACGCATTGCATCGATAGCGGCTTTTCTTGGGGACGTATAGCCGTGTTCCAGTTTTGCGTGTACAGCCTCTACTACCACTATAGCGTCGTCCACTACGATACCAATGGCCAGTACCAGCGCAAACAGGGTAAGCAGGTTTACGCTGAACCCGAAGAGGTACAGGAAAAAGAAGGTGCCGATAATAGATACCGGAACGGATATGCCATGGATGATCGTTGAACGGACATCCTGTAAGAAGAGCAGGATCACGAGAAATACCAGCAGGAAACATTCTATCAATGTATGCACTACTTTCTCAATAGAAGCGCTGAGAAAATTGTTAATGTCGACCAGGTAAACGAATTTAACTCCGTCAGGAAATAATTTTGCCGCCTGCTCAATTACTTTTTTACAGTTGATGATGACTTCCCGTGCGTTGGAGCCGGGCGTCTGGCTGATGGCAATTCCTAAAGATGGCTTACCATCTGTTGCAGTGGATCCGGTATAAGTCTGGGCGCCCAGTTCTATACGGGCAATGTCTTTTAGCCGCAGGTATTGCCCGTTGCCCATTGACTTGATAATGATATTGCCAAAATCATTGGTAGAGACCAGCGTGCCGGTATAGGTGATTACGTACTGGAACGGCTGGTTGGAATTTTGCCCGAACACCCCGGGTGCGGCATTGAGATTTTGTTCTGCAAGCGCTGCTGAAACATCGGCGGGTGTTACGCCGTATATGGCCATCACATCGGGCTTTAACCAGATGCGCATGGCATAGGTCATTACGTTCCCGAACACGTTAGCGCCTCCTACACCGGATACCCGCTGCAATTGGGGAATAACATTGATGGCAGCATAGTTCTGCAAAAAGGTCTGATCATAATCCTTTTTATCAGAATAAACAGAAATGATCAGTACATTGCTGGTTTGCTGTTTTCTTACCGTTATACCATTTTGTATGACCGATTGCGGTAGTTTACCGGTGGCAGCTGAGATGCGGTTTTGCACATCCACTGCGGCCTGGTCCGGATCGCGGCCCACTTCAAAAAAGATGCTGATATTGGCACTTCCGGTATTGGTAGCTGTGGAGGTCATGTAAGTCATGCCTTCCACTCCGTTGATCTGCTGCTCCAGGGGAATAATAACACTGTTCAAAACGGCGCTGGTGTTTGCCCCGCTGTAAGTAGCGTTGACCTGTACCGTGGGAGGCGATATATAAGGATACTGCTCAATAGGAAGCTTTAACAATCCAAGCACCCCCAGCAGAACAATGAGTACTGAAATAACGGTACTTAGTACGGGTCTTTCTATAAATCGTTTTAGCATTAGGGATTATTTTGCAAAGTATCCTGAATATGATATAAACTGTCTGTATTCACAGGTTTGGGAATGATCTGGGTGCCGTCTTTAAGATTGAAACCATCCAGCACAACACGGTCGCCTTTGTTTAACCCGTTTTGTACAATAAGGTATTGTCCGTCAGGGGTAGGAGTGGAGACGATGGCAGTACTGATGATCTTATTATCGGCTGTAAGTTTGTAAGCCAGGCGTTTATCCTGCAGCTCAAAAGTGGCGCTTTGAGGGATCATGAGTGCGGTGGCTTCACTACGCGGAATCCGTACCGTTGCGCTTGCGCCGTTTTGTATAACACCGCCGGGATTAGGAAAGGTGGCTTTAAACGTAATGGTCCCCGTTGCTGTTGTAATAGAGCCGCTGGCCGTTTCTACCTTTCCGGTCTGGTTATACAATGTTCCGTCCGCCAGTACTAAATTTACAGGCGGCAGGCTTTTGAGCTTATCCTGCATGGTAATGCCGGGATGCCTGTTGGAAAAGTTCAGTAATTGTTTTTCATTTAAGGAGAAGTAGGCGTATATATTGGTATTGTTAGATAAAGTGGTAAGCGGATTAGAAGTAGTGCTGCTTACTAAAGCGCCTATCTTATAGGGGATCAGACCAATAACCCCCGATTGGGGGCTTCGTATGGTGGTATAACCTATATTGGTTAAGGCGTTGGCAAGGGTCGCTTTTGCCTGGGCCAGTGCTGCTTCTTTTGCTTTTAATGTATACTGGGCCGATTCTAATTCATACTTGCTGATAATATCCTGTGCAACAAGCGGCCTTGTTTTTTCTACGTTCATTTGTGCTGCGCTCACATCTGCTTCAGCGCTTTTAATTGCAGCCCTTGCAGTGATCACTTCCTGTTCATATTGGGGATTACTGATCTGGAAAAGTAACTGTCCTTTTTGAACGGCTGCCCCTTCCGGTACATAAATTTTTTCAAGGTACCCGTCAACCATCGGGCGGATCTCCACTACCTGCTGCCCCTGTATGGTGGCCGGATAATCATGGTACGTTGTTGCCGGTCTTGGTTCCAGGGTTAAAACCTGATAAGGCTTGGGCGTGTCTTCTTTTTTATTGTCATTATTTTTACCGGACGTGCAGGCGGCCAGGAGCATACAGGTAAGAATGACCAAATGAAACCCTCTCATATGTTGATTCTATTTGCGTGGTAGTTTATTTCTATAGTTCTGTAAATTTCAACATCTATATGACGGCAAAAGATCAAAAAACTGTCAGTCGGCAAAAAATATCGTTGAATCCTATGTTAAATTAAACAAAATCAGGCTAATTAAACTGGTGCATCTTTATTTTAAAGCTGCCGGAAAAAAAGAGCAGCTTTCGTATGAGCTGCTCTTTCAGAAATTTTTGTAAAAAATGATCAACGGGTTGGCCGGTAAGATAATTGTCCTTAAGTAAAAAAAATGGGTGATGCGGTCACACGTCATAGGTGGCTCCTATTTCCGGTATCAGGATCTTTTTCCCGGCCTCACTGAACAGGGTTTCCGCTTTTTCATGATCAATCTTAATATAGCCGAACGTATCAAAATGCACACCTACTATGTTATCGCATTGAATAAAGCCGGAGGCTTGGAGTGCGTCTTTCACGTTCATGGTAAAGTTACCGCCGATAGGTAATATGGCAACATCCACTTTGGCATAATAAGGCACCAGCTGCATGTCCAGCATCAGGCTGGTATCGCCACTGTAATAGAAATTCCCCGGTTCAGAATTGAGTATAAAACCACCTGCGGCACCGGCATAGGTTCCGTCTGGCAAACTGCTGCTGTGCTGTGCCTGCATATAGGTTAACGTGCCAAATTCAAAATCATAGCTGCCAAAGTTCATCGGATGCGCATTAGTGATACCCTGTTTCCCCAGCCAGGTAACAATTTCAAAATTGCTGATCACCAATGCCCCGGTTCTTTGAGCTATGGAAATCAGATCTGCTGTATGATCGCCATGCCCGTGGCTTACCAGGATGTAATCGGCTTCAATAGCATTAATATCAATCTCTTTTGCCAGCTCGTTTCCGGTAATAAAAGGATCGAATAAGAATTTTTTGGCGCCCAGTTCCAGCAGGAAACAGGATTGTCCGTAAAATGTAAATTTCATACTACTATTTTTTTATAATGATTTGTGGTCAAAATTATCTTTCTGGTCTTATTGCTTATTTCTTCTTTGGTCAGTAAGCGCAAGGGCCCCGCGGATTCGCATCAATGAACCGGCGTTGTGACCACTTTAATTAATACCCGCCTAATAGTAGGCAAAACTAACTATTTCCGGTAATTACAGCAGCAATGATCGGATTCTCTTTGTAAATTACCGGAAAGGCCAAAAGCTGATGTCAGCCTGTACCGGCAGAAGCTATCCGGATAGGCACGGGAGCGCCTTTGGGTTAGGCAACATAGGTTTTTGAAAATTTTGTGATTTTGCAGGAAGATCACAGACTGCTTCTTTTGCTGCACTGCTGCTGAAAGACGGAATGGGATCCTGCACCTGCGTTACCGACCCCTGTCTTCCAAATACAGTTTCTTCAGCTGTTCAATCTTTTCCTTGTCAAGACCCAGTTCCGTTTGTACAAACCGGTCAAGAGACCCATATTGCTGTTCAATTTCCCTGAAGCTTGCTTCCAAAAATTCAGGCTTTGCCAGGCCGTAAAGCGCGGCTCTGGGTTGTGGAACCCCATATTTCAGGTGAAGCAGTTCAGTGATCGCTTCGTTGTAACGTTTCCGGTACTGATTGGTTATTACATAGTCTTCAAGGATCTGTTGCTTGCTGATGCCCAAAACATATTCAATTAAGGCTGCCGCAAGCCCTGTGCGATCCTTGCCTCCTGCACAATGAAAAACAATAGAGCTGTCCGGGCTCAGCTTCAGCAACTCGTCAAACATAGGTTTATAGCGCTTACCAAAAGACCTTATATTCTTGTAGTAAGTAAGCGCTTCCCGGTCGGTTTCCAGCTCAGATTTTGTTTTCATATCTTCCGCCATTGCAGCCCAATCATCCGGCTCATCGTTCTTACTTCCTGCCGCCAGTTGTACATAGCGGGCATTGTTGGGGATCTTGTCCGGAAACACGTCAGTCTCTTTGGGTCCTCTGAAATCAATGACCGTTTTTATTTTCAGGACTTCCAGCAGTTGCAGGTCTTCGATGGTCAGGTTAGAAAGTACAGCAGACCTGTATATTTTCCCCCATTTTATTTGTTTGCCTTCCTGTGTTTGATATCCGCCAATGTCGCGAAAGTTATAAGTTCCCTGCAATATGATTTCTCTTTGCTGGGCATAAGCAGCACCTGCTGTTAAAAGCAGGTGCCCTGTTGCCAGCACTAAAAAACAGATTTTTCTTTTCATGGTTTATCTTTTGTCAGCACTGTTTGCTGTCACGGCTTTTTTATAAAGATCCGGATGATTTACCATCCGGGTGTTTGCTTATAATGTCCGTTGCTTTTGGATATTTCATCAGGATTGATAGGCCATGCCATGTCTTTACCCTGTGTAAATGTTCGGGCGGGCCATGCTTCAATAATGGTGAAAGTGGAATTGGGATCTGATTTATTAATGTAATTACGTCCATGCAATGGCGCTTCTATCTTGTTAAAGTCCCCCCAGCGCTTCAGGTCTTCAAAGCGGTCTGTCCATTCACACGCCAGTTCGCAACGGCGCTCATGTTTCAGATCGGCTATGGTTGGACTGGTTATGGGCGACAGTCCCACTCTTGCTCTTACCTGGTTGAGCGGGATTGCCGCGGCTGTTGTATGGCCTAAATTCAGCTCTGCTTCTGCTTTAAATAACAGGATCTCTGCATAACGCATCAGTGGAAGATTGAGCCGGGTGGTAGGATAGTCCCCGTTCTGGTTGATCATCGGGTTGGATTCACTGTTCCCGTTGCCATAGCTGTAAGGCTCCATGTATTTGTTTATCTGGAAACCGGTGAGGCTGTTGGTGGAGTTGTATTTTTTTTCTTGTCCGAAGTAGGTAAAAGTATCGCCAAATTTAAGAATGGTCACGCCTCTTCTCGGGTCATTGTTTTCATATTCATCATAGAGCTCTTGCGTGGGCTGAAAGTAGCCCCAGCCATTATAAACCCCCCAGCCTTTATTCTCCAGGATTACACCCGGAAATTCTGATCCTCCCTGTACTCCCGAATTAACAGACCAGATATACTCTGAGCTCCAGTTATTGTCTATCTTGAAAACCGCTCTGAAGTTTTCCAGCCCGTTTCCCTGCCCGGTAATGAGTGCTCTCTGTCCTTTGCTTGCAATTGTATCACAATAGTCGGAAACGTCTTTCCATTTCGTTTTATCATATTGAGCCCAGTAAGCATAGGTTTTTACCATGTATCCCCATGCGGCAGCCTTATGCGCGCGCCCGTAATCGGCGGATGTATAGTGGCTAAACAGCGGCAACAGATCTGCAGCCTGCTGAAGATCAGCGATGATTTGTTGGTAATTGTCCATTACGGTTGCAAGCTGCGGCGGTATTCTTTTGCCGTATTCCGCGTTTTCCGGGCCATCAAACGGTACGCCCTGCTTGTCGGTGCCCCAAAGGTAAGCGATCCAGAAATGGGCAAATCCTCTTATGAAATAAGCTTCTCCCAAAGCTTGTTTTTTTACCGAATCACTTGCCTCGCTTGCTGTAGGGGCATTGGTAATGACCTGGTTGGCCATATTGATCATACCGTATAAATCTGTCCAGCCTTGTGCCATATATCCTTCCCGTCCTGTGGGCACAAGGTTTTTAATGTTTGCCGCATTGGCATTGGAGCGTCCTGTTACAATATCATCGCTTGCGTTTTGCATCCAGAAAAGATCCCGGCCCCATGTTGATTCGTTTTGGAAGGGCGTGTATAGGGCAAGCGTTGCCTTGTTTACATCATTATTGGTTTGCCAGAAATAAGCTGTGGTTGGGGCGCCATTGGGCTTTGTGTCAACCCAGTTTTTGGAGCAGCCTGTAAAAAGTATTATCAGGAAGGCGGTTACTATAATGGGAAGAACTATCTTTTTCATGTTTATCCTATTTTAAATGATGATCTAAAATTTCAACCGGGCACCTATCGCATATACACGGGCTACGGGGAACTGGCCTCCGTCAAGGCCAATGCCGCCTACTTCCGGGTCCATGCCGGTATATTTTGTGAAAGTGAGCAGGTTGTCTCCGCTAAAGAATATCCGGAGGCTGGAGTTTTTGAAAGGCATATTAACAGTGTATCCTATTACGATGCTTTTAAGTCTTAAATAATTGCCATTTTCCAGGAACCAGTCAGACGGGGTTGAAAAGTTTTTGTTGTTATCTGTTGCTGAAATGATGGGAATGCCGGATCCGGTGTTGGTGGGAGACCAGGCATCTAAAATTTTATCCCACCGGTTGTATCCCTGCTCGGATGCATTTAATGTAGATTCCTTGAATGCGTTGAATATTTTTACACCGCCCACACC
>DASVMC010000401.1:0-10689 GCA_036384555.1 Niabella sp.
TCGGTAGTGATTCATGCCGGAACTATGAATTCCAGCTGTCCGATGATTGCTGCTGCATTGGCTACCATACAGGTATTGGAGCGGGATAATCCCTACCAGCGTATGTTTGCATTAGGCAGGCGACTAATGACCGGACTGAGAGATGCTGCCCGCCAATATGATCAGAATTTATTAGTGAGCGGACCGGGCCCTATGTTTAATACCTGTTTTACAGACCTGGAAAAAATGCAGGACTACCGGGATACGCTAAAGACCGATAAACCAAAGTTGGGCCGGTTTATTGCGGCGATGCACGATCGGAATGTCCGGGTTATCGGAAGAGGGCTCTGGTACATCAGTGCCGTGCATACTGAAGAAGAAATAGAGGATACGATACAGGTGGCCAGAGAAGTGTTGGCCGGTTTATAATAAGATCTTGTTTTGAAAAGACGCTTGTTACCGGGGAATTTAAAACGATTAAAATAATACACCGCTTATGGAGGGTTCGGAAAAAGCGACGATGACGAAGGCCTGGATGGTTGTAGGGCTGCTGTTCGTAATAGCGATGCTCAATTATATTGATCGCACCATGATCACAACCATGCGCAGTTCTATTGTTAATGCCATTCCGATGACGGACGCACAGTTTGGATTATTAACGGCAGCCTTTCTATGGGTATACGGACTGTTTAGTCCGCTGGCCGGTTTCCTTGCCGACAGGTTTAGCCGCAGCAAAGTGATACTGGCCAGTTTACTGATCTGGTCGCTGGTTACCTGGATGACTTCCTTCGCAACTTCCTTTCATGGATTGTTGCTTACAAGAGCGTTGATGGGGTTAAGCGAGGCCTGCTATATTCCTGCTGCACTGGCATTGATCATGGACTATCATAAAGGAAGCACCCGGTCGCTGGCCACCGGTATCCATATGGCGGGTATCATGACCGGCCAAAGTCTTGGTTTCGTAGGTGGCTGGATCGCCGAGAATCATCGGTGGAATACCGCTTTTTTTGCTTTTGGTGTTTTCGGGATCCTGTATGCCATATTATTATTTTTCGTTCTGAAAGATCCTCCGCGTACGGTTAAAAATAGTACTGAAAAAAGCCGGTCCGCTTCGGGGTTCCCGGCAACACTGAAATTGCTTTTTCAGCAACGGTCCTACATACTGCTGGTTATCTTCTTTGCGCTGGTCAGCCTGATGGCCTGGATGATAGTAGGATGGCTACCTACCTATTTTCAGGAAAAATTCCAATTGTCTCAAACCAGGGCCGGCATCTATTCCACGGGCTATGTTTTTACGGCAGCCATTTTTGGTGTACTTACGGGGGGAATAGTAGCCGATCAATGGAGCAGGGTCAATAAAAGAGCCCGGGTGTGGGTACCCGCGATCGGGCTGTGTATTGCGGCTCCGGCCATTTTTATAGCAAGTTATACCTCCTTGCTTTTTGTGGCCGTGGGTTGTTTTGTAATATATGCATTTACCAAATCGTTTACGGACACCAATACGATGCCTATACTCAGTATGATTGTTGATACAAAATACCGCGCTACGGGATATGGGATTCTTAATTTTTGCGGAACCCTCATCGGTGGTATTGGACTGTATTTTGGCGGCGCGCTGAGAGATGCACATATTTCATTGAGCACGATTTACCAATCGGCAGCCTTTCTGATTATTTTGGCGGCGCTGGCTTTAATGGGTATCCGGACGAAGATGTAAATAGTATATCTGTAGTAAATGTTTCATATGCTTTAGCCGGTTCATTTTGCCCAGAGTGGCATGGATCATTGTTCCTGAATAAGGGCTACCTGTTATTGTGCATTAACGCCTGATCCACCCCCGTCAATTTAGTGCTGCTGATTACACTATAGCACAAGCGTGCGATGCCCGTCTGAACGGAACGGCAGTCAATAGAAGCTCTGTGCCCGGCCGGTAATCAAAAACAGGGCTGCTTTTTGCAGGCTGCCTGCAAACCGCTGTACCACCTTATTGAACAATCGTTTGTGCAACCTGCTGCAAATCAGAAATAGGCCGTATCTTTGCGAACTATGACACAGGAAAAATTACAGGATATGCGGTCCCGCGTTCTCGGGATAAGGAGGTTTCTTTGACGTCGATAATCGTCAGCAGAAAATAAATGAAGATAAACAACTTTCTTTAAGTCCCGGTTTTTGGGACAACAATCAGCGTGCTACAGAAATTCTGAAAGCGTCAAAAACCAATGAATACTGGATGGACCTGTTTCACAAAGCAGATACAGCGGTAGAGGATTTTGCGGTTTTATTTGAATTCTGGAAGGCCGGGGATGCAACAGAAGAAGAAACACAGCAGGCGTATGACTATGCCTGGGGTGTGCTGGAAGATGTTGAATTTAAAAGTACATTGAATGAGCCGGAAGACGAGCTGCCGGCTGTGGTGCAGATCAACTCCGGTGCCGGTGGTACAGAAAGCCAGGACTGGGCCGAAATGCTGGCACGTATGTACCGTATGTACGGCGAAAAACAGGGCTGGAAAATAACAGAGTTGGACTGGCAGTGGGGAGATGGTGCAGGTATCAAAACCGCTACGCTCCAGTTTGAAGGGCCTTTTGCCTACGGCTTTTTAAAGGCAGAAAGTGGTGTGCATCGTCTGGTCCGTATTTCTCCTTTTGACAGCAATGCAAGAAGGCATACTTCTTTTGCTTCCATATTTGTATACCCGCTGGTAGATGATACCATCGATATTGAAATAAAGGATGCCGATGTAAAAATGGAAACGGCCCGCAGTGGCGGCGCTGGCGGACAGAACGTGAACAAGGTGGAAACAAAAGTATTCCTGACACACCTTCCCACAGGTATTGTTGTGGTTTGCCAGACCGAACGCACGCAGATGGGGAATCGTGAAAAAGCCATGCAAATGCTGAAAAGCCGGCTGTATGAGGAAGAGCTGCGGAAGCGCGAGGAACTGAAAAATGCAGCAAATGCCAACAAAAAGAAAATTGAGTGGGGCAGCCAGATCCGCAGTTATGTGTTTCACCCGTACAAAATGATTAAGGACCACCGTACAGATTATGAAGTAGGAAATGTGCAACCGGTGATGGATGGAGAACTGGACGGTTTCATAAAGGCGTATTTAATGCAAAGCAAGGAAACGGTTTAAGGAAGACACAGGATGCATTGCTGTATTGAACGCTATTTTGTTCTTGAGGCTACGGATCTTTAATTAAAAATTTTCAAATATTCAAATTAATATAACATGCACCAGGGTACCTTTTCATATCCGTTGCCGGCAAATGAACCGGTATTGAATTATGCTCCGGGAAGCAGGGAGCGCGAAAACCTGAAAGCTGCCATTGCTTTATTAAAAAGTGAAAAAATTGATGTGCCGATGTATATCGGTGGCGAGAAAGTACGCACATCCAGAAAAGAAACATTGCGGTCGCCGCATGACCATCAGTTTGTATTAGGTCATTTTTCTATAGGAGACAAAAAGCACGTAGAAGCAGCTGTTGCGGCAGCTTTAAAAGCAAAAGCCGGTTGGGAAGCGCTCAGCTGGGAAAATCGTGCAGCGATCTTTTTGAAAGCGGCCGACTTGATTGCTACAAAATACCGCGGGCACATGAATGCTGCCACCATGCTGGGGCAAAGTAAGAATGCTTACCAGGCAGAGATAGACAGCGCCTGTGAATTGATTGATTTTTTAAGGTTCAACGTACACTTTTTAAGTGAAATTTATAAACAACAGCCTATAAGCGGTCCGGGTATGCATAACCGCACTGAATACCGTCCGCTGGAAGGTTTTGTATTAGCGATTACGCCGTTTAATTTTACAGCCATTGGCGGTAACCTGCCTACTTCTGCGGCTATGTGTGGTAATGTGGTGGTTTGGAAACCGGCGCACACTCAGATCTATGCGGCGCAGCAATTCATGCGCATTCTGCAAGAGGCCGGATTACCGGATGGAGTGATCAATCTGATTTATGCAGATGGACCGGTAGTAGGAGATGTATGCTTTAATCACCGGGAGTTTGCAGGGATCCATTTTACGGGTTCTACCGGTGTTTTCAATTACATGTGGGAAACGATTGGTAAAAATATCCCCAGATACAGAACCTATCCCCGTATTGTTGGTGAAACGGGCGGAAAGGATTTTGTAATGGTGCATAAAAGCGCTGACGCGGATGAAGTGGCTACTGCTTTATTAAGAGGCGCTTTTGAATACCAGGGACAGAAATGTTCAGCAGCTTCCCGTGCTTATATTCCTTCGAACCTCTGGAAAGAAGTAAAAAAGAAACTGATTGAAGGGGTGAACTCTTTTAAAATGGGCCCGGTGGAAGATTTCAGCAATTTTATCAATGCGGTGATTGATGAAAAAAGCTTTGACAAGATCAGGGGATATATTGAAAAAGCAAAGAAAGATCCTAAAGCATCGATTGTGGTGGGTGGAGCTTGTAATAAAAAAGTAGGCTATTTTATTCAGCCGACGGTAATTGAAGCCAAAGACCCCCAATTTGTGACCATGCGCGAAGAGATCTTCGGCCCTGTACTGACGGTATATGTTTATCCGGCCAGCCAGTTTGAAAAAACGCTGGAACTGGTTGATGCCACCTCTCCTTATGCGTTAACAGGTTCGATCTTTTCTAAAGACCGTATGGCAGTAGAAACTGCCACCAGACGGCTTTCCAATGCAGCGGGCAATTTCTATATTAATGATAAACCCACTGGCGCAGTAGTGGGGCAGCAGCCATTTGGCGGAGCCAGGGCATCCGGTACTAATGATAAAGCAGGTTCTATCCTGAACCTGTACCGCTGGTTGAGTGTACGCACAATAAAGGAAACGTATAATCCCGCGGTAGACTACCGTTATCCATTTATGGCAGAAGAATAATAGTTGATACGGTCATGGTGAGCCTGATGCCTGGCCGCTGTGGCAGGACCATGAATTGAGAAAGGAATACCCTTGCCAGGCTCAGGGTGACAAAAAGAGCAATACTTTGAAACAGATTTTAAAACCAGAAGAGATCGCTATCACCATAAAACGGCTGGCGCAGCAGATCACAGAAAATCACAGTGATTTTTCAAAAGTGGCCCTTATCGGGTTGCAGCCTCGCGGTGTCTACCTGTCGGATCGGATTTATGCGGAAGTTTGCAAATTGATAAAAGGGACCGTTGACTATGGTAAGCTGGATATTACCTTTTACCGGGATGATGTGCGCAATGAACTGCATACGGCTAATAAAACGGATATTCTTTTTTCAATAGCAGGAAAAGAAGTGATCCTGATTGATGACGTATTGTATACCGGCCGCACCACCCGAGCGGCATTTGATGCTTTGCTGGATTACGGCCGCCCTAAAAAAGTAGAGCTTTGTGTATTGATCGACCGCAGGTTCACACGTGAATTTCCCATCCAGGCCGATTATGTAGGCAAATACATCGATTCCTTCGAAACACAAAAAGTACTGGTACGGTGGAAAGAGAACAGCGATAAAGACCAGGTAACCATTACAGAAGAATAAGGGATCTGCAGCTGGTTCTGCAAACCTGAAAGAAACACGCTCAGGTATTTTCTTTGTTGCGCCGTTCCCTTAAATCCACAGCAATAACTTCCATCTTTTTTTCTGTTAACGGGTAGAAAAACATAATTACAGTAGCTGCCAGGGCACAACAGGCAGGTAGCAGGCTGATCATAAGCCGTTCGCCCAGTATCGTTTGCTGGGTCTGTTCTGAAAACGCCTTATTATAATGAAATACAAATAAGAGCCAGCCCGATAGGGCAGCGCCTATGGCCCAACCCAGTTTCTGGGACATGGAAGAGGAAGAAAAAATAAGTCCGGATATTCTTCGACTCGTTTTTAACTCCTGGTAGTCTACGATATCGGCAAACATGCTCCATAATAAAGGGAACACGCAGCCTGCGCAAATTGAGATGAGCACCTGAAATAAAAAGATCCAACCGATTTGATTAGGAATAAAAAAATAAATGACGCTTAGCACTGCTGCTAAAAAGTTGGCGCCGATATATGTTTTTTTCTTGCCGAATTTCAGGGATAATACCGGAGCTAAAATAACTCCTGCCAGGTTAGCTGCCTGACCTATTAAAAAATAGATGGTCGTAATATCCCAGCCGGTAAGCGTCATTTTATAATGATGCTTTACATAATCTTTAAAATAGTAAATAGCTACGCCGTCCCTTATGGCATTAAAGAGCAGTGCGGCTATTCCTGTTGCAATCAATATCCACCAGGGAGTATTCCGGAAAAGAGCTTTCAGGTCTTTCTTTACAGATGAAGACTGGTTTGCATTGCTCAAAGAACCCAGCCTTTCCCGTGTCCATCTGAAACAAAATAAGAATAATACGGTACAAAGGATACCAATTATCGCCACAGCCAATGTCCATGCCTGGGGCAATGTGCTGATACCGGCGTCTGCCGGATGAGGCAGTAAGTCCGGGTGGCCTTTTGCCTGGAGTATGCCTGTAAAGCCATCTACCAACGGCTGCAGCAGCATAAAGGTGATAAAGCTGCCGAGAAATGCAAAAGACATCCGGTAGGAGGAAAGGATATTTCTTTGTTGCGAGTCGGCCGACATCACGCCTAACAGCGAAGCATAAGGTACATTGATAAACGAATACACGATCATCATCAGCGAATAAGTAATGTATGCATAGATGAGTTTGGCTGAATTGCCAAAGTCGGGCACAAAAAATGTAATCACTCCCATTACTGAAAAAGGAAGCGCAAACCACAGCAGGTAGGGCCGGTATCTTCCCCATTTTGTATGTGTGCGGTCTGTGATAATACCTACCAGCAGATCAAAAAAAGAATCCCATATTCTTGCTATCAGAAACATGGTGCCGGCAGCAGCAGCAGTAATACCAAATACATCTGTATAAAAAAAGAGCGCATACATGCCAAATATCTTCCAGAACATGGAAGAAGCAGCATCGCCTAAACCGTACGCGATCTTTTCTTTTAGTTTAATCTGATCCAGGTACCTTATTTTTTAATACATATTCAAGCATCTTCAGCTGAAAGACTAAAGTCTTCCCTGCGTAACGAATATAGTTGTTCTTTCAGAATATGAACCCTGTAAGATCTGGTTGGCTTGTAAAATGAGCTTATCGTCCTATTGATTCCTTTTCCCGAAACCGGATCTTATCTCCATTCAGCTATCTCCAAAGGTCTTCAAATGATCCGGGTCTCAAAACCTTCATACAGGTTTATCGGTCCTGCAGGAGCTCTGTTTTGCCCATCTGCTGTAGTAGCAACGTATTCTTATCAATCAGTTCATTAATCTTTTTTACGGATTCTACAGAACGGTAGCCATCTGCAGAAGTGTGCAAGCAATAATCCAGCATTTTTTCAATTGTTGATACCGCAACATGCAACCGGGTATCACTGGATGCATAGTAAATATATATCGTTCCGTCAGTATCGCAGATCCATCCGTTAGAGAATAGGATATTTGACACGTCACCCACGCGTTCCTTACTTTCCGGAGCTAACAGGTATCCGGCGGGTTCGGCAATGAGCTCGGAAGGGTCCTCCAGTGAAGTAAGATATACATAGAGCACATAACGTAACCCGGCAGCGCAACCGCGCACTCCATGTGCCAAATGAAGCCACCCTTTAGGAGTTTTAATGGGTGGTGGCCCTTCGCCGTTCTTTAATTCTTTTATAGTATGATAGTAGCGATGGTTAATGATCTTTTCCCAGCTGATAACAGGATGGCAGATATCGTCGATCAACGCCCACCCGATGCCGCCGCCGCTGCCGGCCATAATAAAGTTATCCTGCGGACGCGTATAAAGCGCATATTTGCCATTGACGAATTCTGGATGCAGGACTACATTTCTTTGCTGGCTGGCCGACTGTAAATCAGGCAGCCGCTCCCAATTTATAAAATCCTGTGTACGCACGATACCGGCGCTGGCGATTGCGGAAGAAAGATCACCCGGAGTCGTTTCAGGATCCCGTTTTTCAACGCAAAAAATACCGTAAATCCAACCGTCTTCATGTTCCGTTAATCTGATGTCGTAGAGGTTGGTTTCATCAGGCGACAGGTCAGGAATGGATACGGGACGGGGCCAGAAACGAAACTGATCAATACCGTTGGGGCTTTCCGCAATTGCAAAATAAGATTTGCGGTCAACACCTTCCACACGTACCATTAACAGGTATTTACCGTTCCACTTAATAGCACCGGCATTCATGGTGGAATTGGCGCCTATACGTTCCAGACAATGAGGATTGGTTTCAGGGTTTAGATCATACCTCCATAATATGGGGATGTGCTGATTGGTGATAACAGGGCGCCTGTATCTTTGAATGGTGCCATTCCCTGTTCTCAGCGGCGTATTCGGCAATTTTATTAATTGCTCGTGCCGGCACAATAGTTCTTCATATTGTGAACGAAGATGCTCAATAAAAAAATCTTTGTCTCTGATCACGTTTCTAAAAATGTTTTTTGGGTTAAAGAGTATCCGGGTACAAGTCCATACGCGTAACACGGTGAAAGGCAGTACCGCTGCTCGCTGCGATCTCCATTTCAAATAGTATTTCTTTTGTAGCGGGGTCTATTTCCATAATACGCCCTCCGGATCCAATGGAGGTAGGCACCCCCATCCCGGGGCAGAATAATATGTGCTTAGTCTGAGACAGGAACTGTACTCCGGAAAGTGCCTGTGAAAAACACTGTGCTCCTTTTTCTTGTCCGTAGGACCAAACCTGCTGCACCGTTCGCTTTGCAGCATCGATTTTATATTCCACTACCCGGCTGTAATTAGCAGCACCTGAGCCAAAATTGGGTATCCAGTTGCGGTTATAGCCGTTGTCAAACACCAGGATGCGGTCATCGGATATAACAAAAGGAGTGTGCGGCCCCCAGGGCCAGTCAAAGCCTGCTGTGTGTGCATCCCCGTTAATGATGGCCGGATCCGTTACAGGGACCCCGTTTTCATCAACCGGGTTTAACAGGTAGGGCTGATAAGCTGCTCCCCAGTATTTATGAGGAGAGATGATCCATTGGAGTTTACCGGTATGGGCAAAACGAAAAATGCCCTGGTAACGGGCTGTAGCCAGCAGATCGTTTCCAATTTCATTAATCGAATTGTTATGTGCCCAGTTTGTAGGATTCTGGGAATATTCCGGAGGGGTGATCCCATCAGGTTTTACATAGCGCGCTGTATCGAGCAGGTTTGCGAGATCCCATTCTTTAATCACAGTACCGGCTACAGGATCCAGCTCGATGATATGGTCATTGATCCGGGGCTGACCGTTTCTTAACCGCGCAGCGGTCTTGGTAACTGTGATCAGAAAATTACCATTAGCGGCTTCTTTAACTTCATGATGAAAAGTATAACCCGATTTTTGAAGATCCCATTGATGCAAGAGGTTCCCAAACATATCGATCTCCACGATGCGTGGCTGCTCCTGATCTCCGGCAATAAAAGTACCGTTCTTTGTACGCTTTAAGCCGATAGAAGCGGACAGTCGTTGCAGGTCGGGCGATGATTTCAACAACAATAACCATCGCAATTCCCCTTCGTTATCGATCATATAAGGCAATGATACATCTGCATCTGACATTCCGGGATAGCTAATGAGATTGACACCGGGCTCCATTTTTTCGGGCTGCGATTTTACCAGTTTCCATTGGGGGAAATCCTGTACGGTAAGTGGCGCTGTACGGATGTGGATCGTTGTGCTGCCCCGTTCCCTGCCTTCCCGGTCAGTAAAAGTAAGATCTACTACATTGTCATAATCGGCGTACAGTCCAAAAACGGGCACGCTCTGGTGTGGAATATCCTCATGGCATAAATGTGTAATGGTGCCTGCCTCTCCCTTTTTGCCGTGTACGGTTACTTTTACCCTTCCATAAGTAGGTAGCCAAACGTCTACCAGTGCTGCCAGCGGATTGTAGCCCGACGGATTGAGCCGGATATCTTCCAGTATATAATCAAGGCTGCCACCTTTTGAAGGGATTGTCAATTTGGACCCACCGCTAAAATTGACGAGGGTTTTCCAGCTTTCAGGCTGCGGGATTATGCTTATAATTTCCTGTTCGGGCACTGACAGGTTGCCGCTTTCAAACTCAAAAATATAAGCGCCGTCTGTTTTGGAAACATTCAGTAAAAGATCACCCCCATCTGCCCGGGCCTGCAAGCCGGCTTTGGAAGGCGGCTCTACTTCGGCGTTCTTACTGCGACTGCAGGAAAACATAAAAGCAACAACACTGAAGAGCAATACATATGTTGCCGGCAGTCGAAAAAACCGGGAGACAATAACATCCTGGGATCTTTTAGTGGTCTGAAAAAAAAGCATCATTCCGCTGGTTATTTTAAAATTTTCAGGTACTCCTGTGTTTCAGTCGCTTCATAGTCAGGAGTGATCGCATAAAAGTGTAAGGCACTGGCCTCAAACAATGTTATTCAGTTCATTCAATCAGTTTTATTTCCACAACGGGTTCTGCTGAATCTCGGTATTTGTATTGATTTCATCCTGGGGAATGGGCAGATAAAAATGCTTGGGTTGGAAATTACTGCCCCCCTGTTTTTGATTATCGACAAAAATCTGCCTCATTTCGGCAGCGGTGTGCCAGCGCTTAAGGTCAAAGAAGCGATGCCCTTCAAAGAAGAATTCCAGCTCACTTTGTTTTTCGATTTCCTTCATCAGCTCCTCTTTTCCTCCCCAGGTCTTATTGGCCAGTCCGGCCCGGTCGCGAATGCGTTTT
>DASVMC010000402.1:0-6429 GCA_036384555.1 Niabella sp.
TTCAGGTGGGGCCCTCCAATATATTTAAGGGCTGGGACTGGTGCTCCGGCTATCATTATTCTGACAGCATCATCATCGGCTTTCCCCAGACACACCTGAGCGGCACAGGTGGGAGTGATTTAGGCGATGTACTGGTAATGCCTTTCACCGGGCAGATAAAGACCGATAAAGGCACCCAGGAAAACCACCGGAGCGGGTACAGTTCCCTGTTTTCTCATGCAACCGAGCAGGTGCGCCCCGGCTATTATAAGGTTGTGCTGGATGATTATAAGGTAGGAGTAGCGTTAACGGCAACAGAGCGCGTGGGCTTTCATCAATATCATTATCCTGATGATGGTAAAGAGGCACATATCATTATCGATTTGAAGGAGGGCATCGGGGACCGGTCAACAGATGCACACCTGCAGTTGCTGAACGATACAACCATCATGGGGTACCGGTTTTCCAGCGGGTGGGCAAATAACCAGCAGCTGTTCTTTGCGGTTGTTTTATCCCGGCCCGTAAGCGCATTCAGTCTTTATAAGAACGATACCTTACTGGAGGGCACCGCGGCAAGTAACAAAAACCTTAAAGGCGTGCTCACGTTCCAGAAAAACCCGGGTGTGGTACAGCTGAAAGTGGGCATATCCCCGGTTAGTACGGAAAATGCACTGGCAAACATCAGGGCCGAAATACCACATTGGGATTTTGGTGCCGTTGCGCAGCAGGCCGATGCCAAATGGAATACGGAATTATCAAAGATCAGTATTGAGACCTCCAACGAAGCATATAAACGGATTTTCTATACGTCGTTATACCATACCATGATCGATCCGGCCTTGTTCAATGATGCCAATAACGATTACCGGGGAACGGATAAAAAGGTATACCGCAATGCCCCGTTCAAAAACTATACGATCTTTTCTTTATGGGATACCTACCGGGCCCTGCATCCTTTATATACCATTATTCAGCAGGAGAAGGTGAATGATATCATCAATTCCATGCTTGCTATATATCAGCAGCAGGGTAAATTACCGATCTGGCACCTGGCAGGCTGTGAAACCAACCTGATGCCGGGCGTTAGCGGCGTGCAGGTGGTAACAGAGGCTTACCTTAAAGGATTCCGGGGGTTTGATACGCAGCTGGCCTACGAAGCCGTGAAAAGATCGATCCTGGATCAGGACAATTACAGAGGATTGAGGTACCTGAAAACACTGCATTATGTTCCTTATGAGGTAACGAGGGAATCAGTAGCCAGAACAATGGAGTATGGGATCAGCGACGGGAGCATTGCCCTGATGGCAAAACAAATGGGCCAAAAAGCCGATCAGGAGTTCTTTACAAAACGCTCAAAATATTATCACAATCTCTATGATCCCAAAACCAGTTTCTTCAGGGGAAAGGATTCAACGGGCGCCTGGAATCCGCAGCTGGATCCCTGGAAATCTTCCCGGCCGTGGATCAATGATTATTGTGAGGGGAATGTATGGGAATATACCTGGCTGGCCCCGCAGGATGTGGAAGGGGTCATCAGCCTGCTGGGCGGCGACCAGCAATTCGCTGTGCGGCTGGATTCTTTTTTCAATACGCCATTGCCTCCCGACCCGAAAGCGCCGCCGGATATTGCCGGCCTGGTGGGTATGTATGCTCATGGAAATGAACCGGGGCATCACAATATCTATTTATACTCCTATGTGGGGCAACAATGGAAAACGGCAGAAAAGGCGAGGTATATCCTTACGGAATTATATAAAGATTCAACAGATGGCATCAGTGGAAATGAGGATTGCGGCCAGATGTCTGCATGGTACATTTTATCCTCGCTCGGGTTCTACCCCGTATTCCCCGCCAACGGAGCATACGTAATGGGCAGTCCCCTGTTTGATAAGGCGGTGCTGCACCTGCCAAAAGGAAAAAAGTTCACTGTAACAGCAGTGAACAACAGCCCCGCCAATAAATACATTCAAAAGGTAAAACTGAACGGCAAACCCTATAACAAAACCTATATCCGGCACCAGGATATTGTTGCCGGGGGCAGCCTGGAATTTACAATGGGCGGCCAACCCAATAAAAACTTTGGTGCTTTAAAAGAAAACAGACCCAGGTCAGTGTATTAAAAAAAGAAGATGATGTATAAGTTATTTAATCGGACAGCAAAGAATATCGGTTTGCTCGTCCCGGTCCTTTTCGTTGCAAACATATCGTTATTCGCCCAGAAGCAGGGGACAGCTTTATCACCGGCTGTATTGACCGGCTTTGAACAAATGTATAAAATAGAACGCTTGCCATTATTGTATCCCAGCGGCACTAAAAAAAACCGGCTCATTTCCTACGATGCTACCGGTGGAAACGGCTTTGGATTATTAATGAATACCTTCAAAAAGTATGTGGATGAGCATGGGGATGTGGTGATCTTTGATGCCTGCGGGCCGGGCTGCCTGTACCGCCAGCAGATGAATATCTGGGGAAGCAAAGGAGTAGGAACCTTAAGTAATACCATACGGATAAAGTATTATTTTGACGGTGAGCAGGAGCCAAGGATCGATGTACCGGTCAATGATTTCTTTAATGGGGACTATTCGCCTGTAGATACTCCGTTTGCCTTTAAGAGTGCCAAACAGTTTGCCATTCTTTATTACCCCTTCACTTTTCAGAAACGCCTGAAGGTGGCTCTTTCCGATACCGCATTGAAAAGACTGGTAAAAGCCAATATTGACCAGAGTTGCAACTGGTACCAGTATGATTACCTCACCTACCCTTCCGGCACCCCCGCTGTAACATGGTCGGCTTCCCGGCCGGACCCGTATAAAAACAAAGCCCGGGAGCAATGGCTGAACCTGGGGAACGATCCCCTGCCTTCAAAAGGGGCGTATCAGTCAGCGGGCAAAGTAAAAATAGCGTCCGGCAGCAGTGCGGTCATTTTTGATAAAAAAGGAAAGGAATCCATTGCCTCGATCCATCTGAAACTGGATCCGTTCACTGAAGAAACGTTTTATCATACTTATATCCGGATGAGCTGGGATAGCCTGTCGCGGCCGGCTGTTGATGTACCCATCAGTTATTTCTTTGGCGGGGGTGGCCGGAAAGACCAGTTCAATAATAAAACACTAAGATCCCTTCTTTTCGGGTTTGATGCACAGGCGCATACCTTCTACTGCTATTTTCCCATGCCCTATTTTGAAAAGGCAAAAGTCGAGATCGTCAATCGATCTTCAACCCCGATCGATGAACTGTCATATACCATTGGTGTAAAACCGGCATCCGTTGTCAATTATCCTGAAAACAAGACCGGCTATTTTATGGCGAAGCTAACGGCCGATTCCTGCTCCAGTGGTCCGATGGTAATAGGAAGTCCGAAGGTGTACTCCAAGCCTTTTGAAACGGCCTTTAAGGAAAGGGGGCACGGGCACGTAATAGCGCTGGAAATGTTTTCCGGTAACTATTGGGAAGACGGCGACGAATTTACCTATGTGGACGGAAGTAATACGCCACAAATTCATGGCGATGGCACGGAAGACGATCTGAACCAGGGCTGGGCCGGCGGAAAATACCAGAAGCCCTTATGGGGCGCCCTGGAAAATGGGGTAAAAGGCGCTTACCGGGTGCACCTGAACGAGCCGTACATTTTCTATGACAGCATTGAGATGCGGTTCGAGAACACGTTTTCCAAATACCGGGAAAACAGCCCGCGTGCAAGAATGGGCACCCCGGATACCACTGTTGAAACAGAATTTATGATCTGGTATTACAAGGCAAACACTTCGTTTGCGCTGCACCAGACGGATCGTATCGATATCGGAAACACCGCGAGTGAAGAACAGCATCATTTTTCCATTACCGGGCAAACGCGCCAGGAGACGGTTACAGATCGTTTTGACAGCTATGAAAGTGCGGATAATTATGCTGAGAATACAGATGATGGCCGGGCCTTTAATAAAGCAATTGCTTTTAATGCGGCCATTAGCTCCGGCAACCAGGGCGTACGGCTGCGGAATAAGATCAACAGGAAGGGGAACGGGATCCAGCTGGCGAATGTATATGTGGACGGTGTTAAAATACCGCAGCCCTGGTATATACTCAGTTATTCTGATCAGACAGCAAAGGGCAGCCGCTCATTTGACGGGTGGTTCGAAAGTGAGTATGAAATACCGGTACAATACACAAAGAATAAAAAGAATATCCGGGTCCGGATCGAATATGTCCGTGCAGCTAACAATGAACTGAATAGTTATGACATGAAAGTGTTCAGTTACGGCTTATAAGACAGACCGGAGATGAAGGATCAGGGATATTAAAAAAATAAACAGTTTCAAATGAAAGAAAGCAGGGCGTTTTTACAAAGACTGGGGTATCCGGGGGGAGACCTGTATCACCTTCCCGATTCAGCAAAACGATTCCCCGACGGGGCGCAATACCGGGTTGAATTGCCAAGTGTGGAAGGACCAAAAGCGCTTGAAGCCCTGTTGGAAGAGGCCGATCAGCACGGATTGCTGGTGCACAGGATCTCGCAGGGAAGCGGGATCATGCTGCTTACCGATCATGAAATTAAGGAAATGGCCGTCCTGTGTGCAGATCGTGGAATGGAGCTGAGTTTGTTTGTTGGTCCTCGCGGAACCTGGGATATAGGCGCACTTCCCTTTACTGCCGCCGGCAAGGCGCTGGGCATCCGCCACGAAGGGGCTGATCAGCTGGTTTATGCAATGGAAGACCTGAGGCGGGGTGTTCAGTTGGGAATAAGGGGAGCCCTGGTGGGCGACGAAGGCCTGTTGCTGTTAACGAAGGAAATGAAACGGGAAGGATTATTGCCTGCCGGCTTTGTGGTAAAATGTTCGGTGCAGATGATGGCCTCCAACCCGGTATCCGTTAAGCTGATGCAGGATCTGGGTGCAGATACTTATAATGTACCTACGGCGCTGACGTTACCAAAGCTGGCCGCCATCCGCGAAGCGATCGATATCCCGATTGACCTGTACGTGGAAGTGCCGGACAATTTCGGCGGATTTATCCGGCTGTACGAGATCGCTGAGTTCATTCGTGTGCTGGCCCCGGTTTATATCAAGTTCGGGTTACGGAATCATCCGGATGTTTACCCTTCCGGGAAGCACCTGGAAGCTGTCAATATTGAACTCTGCAGGGAACGGGTTCACCGGGCCGTATTAGGAATGCAAATGATTGAGCGGTATTATCCGGAAGCCATTACATCAAAACCCGGAGCAGCAGGCCTGGGGATCCCGGCAGTTTGAATGCCTGGTTAACCACTTAAATAATAGTTATTAAATGAAAATTGAACAAATTAAAGTTGAACATTATTCTGTACCGTCAGCATTATTTGCAAAGAACGAGGTAACGGATACAACGCACCGCATTCCGTCGCTGGAGATCATTGTTGCCCGTGTGGTAACGGATACCGGTATAGAAGGAGTCGGTTATACTTATACCACCGGGCACAATGCCTTAACCGTAAAGCAGATGATCTTAGAAGAGATCATCCCGGTATATGAGCGGCAACAGTTGCGTCAGTATGATTATTTATGGAAAAAAGCCTGGTGGCAGACGCATTGGGCCGGGCGGGGTGGTGTTGCTACCCTGGCCATGGCAGCGGTGGATATTGGTGTTTGGGACGCCAGGGCCAAGGCGGCAGTATTGCCGCTGTATAAATTTATCGGGGAGCACCGGAACGGGATCCAGGCTTACGGCAGCGGAGTGAATCTTTCCTATTCACTTGATGAACTGCTGGAAGAAACAAAAGAACATATGGACAGTGGATTTGTGGGCGTGAAAATTAAAGTAGGCCTGCCGGATATGGAGGAAGACCTGGAACGGCTGAAGGCGGTGCGGAAACTGACCGGCAATAAGGTTAAAATTATGGTGGATGCCAATATGGGCTGGCAGATCAACGAAGCATTGATGCGGGCGGCTGCCTTAAAGGAGATCGGTCTTGCCTGGATAGAGGAACCGTTTATACCGGAAGATATTGAGGCACATGCGCAGCTCGGCAGGATCACCGGCATTCCCATTGCTGCGGGGGAAAACCTGTATTCCTGCTATCAGTTCAATGATTATTTCAGGAAGCAGGCCATCCAGGTAGTACAGGCAGATGTAGTGCGTTGCGGCGGAATTACGGAATGGCTGAAGATAGCGCATCTTGCAGCTGTATACAATCTGCAGATGGCGCCGCACTTTATGGTCGACCTGCATGTAAGCTTACTCTGTGCCATACCCAATGCGTATATAGCAGAGTACCTGCCCTGGTTCCACCCTGTTCAGATCAACCCCGTGCGAACCACGGATGGTATTTTACACCCTAAGGAGCAGCCGGGGCATGGAATTGAGTTCAACTGGGAATTGTTAAAACAGTATCAGGTAAAATGAAAACGAATCAAACCGGCACATCATCCGCGTCAAAAATAAAGGTAGGCTTTATCGGATGTGGTGCTGTGGCAGAAT
>DASVMC010000403.1:0-1515 GCA_036384555.1 Niabella sp.
TGTCACTCATATCCCCGAAAGGAATATCATGAATATAAAAATGCTGAAAAGGCAGGAGCGTATTTTTCAATTCAAAATCGGGCTCACCAAAAAACCGCAGCGCGTAGTTAAAATTATAGGAAGTGCCCGTGTTATTGACCAGGTGCACTTTTAAAAGCTCTACCACTTCATCTCCGAACTCATCCGTATCTGATACCGGCAGAAAATTCAGCCATACCCCGTCTTCTTTTTTCTCTTTTGGCGGCTGTTTTTCTTTTTTCAGATCATCTACAAACCGGCGTCCCTTAGCCGGCTGTTCCTTTCTTTTTTGTGTAAAATTTTTAAAATAAGGAAAGTCAATCTGGTCCATGTATACGGGGAATTGAACGCCTCTTACATCTACCATTACCATTTTTTCATTGATGAAATCAACGATGATCCCCTCCTCTTCTGAATGCTGTATTAAAACTTTATCGCCTATCTGGTATTTCACACGCAAATATACTTATACGGAACGGATTTTTACCCTATGCCCGGTGCATGCTTTTTTTTGGGGTGCGTGCGGATCAGAATCAGGCAACCGCTCAATAATCCCTGTTTTGAGCAGTTCAGCATACCTGCAAAGAGGATATATGCTGCCTGTTTTTTAAGTTGCTTTTCCTGCCAGGTTGCTGTGCCGGTAACCATACAGGAAATAGATGGTGAGTCCGATTGCCATCCATGCAAAAAACCATAACCAGCTGATAGCCGGAATCTCGATCAGCAGGTAAAGACAGGAAAGCACTCCCATCACCGGAACAAACGAATAATTGCGGAGAACGGTAAGCAGGGTAATAACCGTGGCCAGCACCAGGAACAGCAGGAATAATATCTCCTGATAGCCTTCGGAACCCATATGTTGCAGTGCATTTACCGCCCGGTCACGGAAAAAATAAATGAACAATGCCAGTAAAAAGGGAACAATATACCGCCCGTTGATATAGGGAATTTTAAATTTGCCGGCTTCTTTTTGTACAGGAGGTAGTACCAGCAGACCACCTCCAACAAGGATAAAGGCGAACAGGGTACCGATACTTGTAAGATCGGTTACCAGGCTGCTTTCCAGGAACAAAGCACCCAAACCCACAATAACGCCGGTCAGCAGTGTTGAAAATGATGGCGTTTTATATTTGGGATGTATTTTTTGAAACATCTTAGGCAACAGCCCGTCGCGGCTCATGCTCATCCAGATCCTGGGTTGCCCGATCTGGAAGACCAGCAGTACAGAGGTAGTGGCTACTACTGCACTGACGGATACGATCTTTTCAATCCAGGGCGCCCGCTTTTCAAATACAAAAGCCAGCGGATCTGTTACATCCTTAAAGGAAGAATACTTCTCAATGCCGGTTAAAACAAGCGCTACAGCAATGTAAAGAACGGTACAGATAACAAGGGAATAGATCATGCTTCGTGGCAGGTCTCGTTGTGGATTACGGCATTCCTCCGCCGTCGTTGAAATGGCATCAAATCCTATATAAGCATAAAATACTGCAGAAA
>DASVMC010000404.1:0-5547 GCA_036384555.1 Niabella sp.
AACCAGCACAACGGCGCTTGGAGAAAAAATAAAATTCATTCAGAATGCCAGCGGGGCAATACTGGGGCCATTTGACAGCTGGCTGACGATCCGGGGAATAGAAACACTTTCGCTGCGGGTGGCACAACACTCCCGCAATGCACAGGCGATTGCTGAATTTTTGACCACGCAGGATTTTATAAAGAAGGTTTATTACCCGGGACTCCCAGACCATTACAATCATACAATAGCCCGGCAGCAACAAAAGTACTTTGGCGGTATCGTCAGCTTTGATCTCCGGATTGATGAAACGGCAGTGGCCACGCAATTGGTACAATCGACCCGCTACTTTAAGCTCGCTGAAAGCCTGGGTGGCGTAAAGAGCCTTCTTTGCCTGCCGAGTGAAATGACCCATAAATCCATCCCTGCTGAAATCCGCCGGCAATCGGGCGTTTCAGACAGCCTGATCCGTTTATCCGTCGGACTGGAAGATGCAGATGATCTTATCGAAGACCTGCGAACCGCTATAGGCAAAACAGCCAACCGCTTTGCCTTATCAGTACACTAAGCAGTAACAGCACCGTTCCCGTAGAAATTAAACCAGTGCCAGGAGAACGGTGCTTTTTTAATAAGCGCTGGCATCATTTAATTGTTGCACAGCCTCCGGAGACAGTTCCAGGCGAACAGCCTCCGTCATACTTTTCATTTGCTCTATGCTGGTGGCACTTACAATCGGTGCCGTAATGGAGGGCCGGCTCAGCAGCCATGCCAATGCAACAGCAGCAGGTGTTGCATGCAGCTCCCCGGACACCTGGTCCAAAGCGGCCAGTATTTTCTTTCCTCTTTCATCAAATAGTTTCTGGATGCCTCCTCCTCTTACTCTCTTTCCAAGATCTGCTTCAGTACGATATTTTCCGGTAAGGAATCCGCTGGCCAGCGAATAGTATGTAATCACCCCCAGGTGATGTGCTATTGCTATTGGCTCATATTGTTCCTCATAATGTTTCCGCGCGTATAAGTTATACTCCGGTTGCAGGGTCTGGTAAGATGGCAGGCCCTTATCTGCACTCACGCTTAAAGATGCTTCAAGGCGTTGGGGCGATAAGTTGGAGGCTCCGATCCAGCGTACTTTACCCTGTTTGATCAGCAGGTCATACGCTTCCAGTGTTTCCTGCACAGGCACCGATTCATCATCAAAATGCGTCTGGTACAAATCGATCACTTCCACCTGTAAACGTTGTAACGAGTATTCCACCTGTTCCAGTATGTACTTTTTCGCCGTATTGGGTTTGGGCTGACCGGACATCGCACCTCCTACTTTGGTCGCAAGCAATACCTCATTCCGTTTACCCGTCTTCTTCAGCCAGTTACCAATGATGGTTTCTGATTCTCCACCCCGGTTACCGGGCGCCCAGTAAGAGTATTGGTTGGCTGTATCGATCAGGTTAAAACCATTACCGATAAAATGATCCAGCACCTCAAAAGACCGCGCTTCGTCTATTGTCCATCCAAAAACATTTCCTCCAAAAACAACAGGTGCAATCTGCAGATCCGTGTTTCCTAATATCCGTTTCTTCATGTGTTTATTTTTACTGGTTGTGCAGCCGCCTGTTATTAACAGCCGCTATTTGATTGCGGGGTTCTTTTTCTAACAATGAATGAATCTGTTTTCTTTTAAAAACAATTCAGGACCTTTTTTGTTCGTTTTTATGTTGCCGGCTGCAGCCTTACAATCAGCTTCCTTGTGTCACTCACTGCATCGTTCCGGTCATTCATCAGTCATTCATCGTACATTAGAGGCCGTTAAAAAACAAACCCGGCAAATAACACAGACAGGTACTTCCTCCGGAGTAGCTGCCGGTATATATGACCCTCGGGTTCAATAACCCAGGCGGCAGGAATGCTACAAATACCCTTTACCAGCTAAACAGATCGTTTTTATGAGAGCTATAAGCCATAATATTAATTGGTACATTTATGGCTGCCGCTCCGGTAGTTGCTGTTCAATCCGTTTCATCATTTATATTTGTAGTAGTATTTAAAAAAAATCAAACCAAACAAAATGAACAAATCCGCGATCAATCCAATGCCGGTGTATTTTGACAGATACATCAATCTGGTCCCTGATGACCTGGATATTATACCCGCCATTCAAAAAAGTATCATGGAAGTTTACCAGCTGGATAAAGACAAAGTGACTGAGCTGGACGGAAGGGTGTACGAGCCCGGCAAATGGACGATCAAACAGATCTTACTGCATATCGCAGATACGGAGCGCATTTTCCTTTATCGCGCATTGCGTTTTGCAAGAAAGGACAGTACACCTCTTCAATCCTTTGATGAAAAACTTTTTGCAGATAATTCCTGCGCAGAAGAACGTACACTGGAATCGCTGCTGGAGGAGCTGGTTGCTGTAAAACAGGGCACACTGGCCTTTTACAAAAACCTCAATTCTGCACAGTTGCTGCAGATCGGCAATACCTACAATACGCAAATATCGGTACTGGGTGTTGGTTTTACCCTGGTAGGGCACCAGACCCATCACTTCAAAATTATTGAAGAGCGTTATTTCCCATTACTGAACGCATAAGAATGCATCCTTATTTTCAGCTACAACTGAAACTGATCAGCCGGCAGTTTAAAGATTTTGGGCTGCAACCTGCCTGGGGATGGCTCCTCGGTCTGCTCATTTTTGCAGGAGCTTCGTGGTGGCTCTTCTCCAAAACCGCTTATGCGCCTTATCTCTATTCTTTCTTTGCATTCATATACCTGCTGAAATTAAGTGAACGGAAACGCATCAACTTTCTGAAGATCACGTTTCCTTTAAACACCTACAGGAAAATACGCCTGGCAGAAAATGGCATGGCCGCACTGCCTTTTATCATATTCCTGCTCGTAAAACAATACTATATAATGGCATTGGCAGTATTGGCGCTGGGCTTCCTGACCAGCTTTTTTGAGCATTCAATAGGTTTTTACAGAACCATCCCCACGCCCTTTGGCAAAAAACCATTTGAGTTCCTGGTAGGTTTCAGAACCTGCTTGCTGTTGATACTGGGGCTGTATTTGTTAACGGGCATCGCAATAGCGGTTAATAATTTTAATCTCGGGCTGGTCACATTTGCTGCCCTGCTATTGTTACTGACCTCTTTTTATTCACAACCCGAACAACTCTTTTATTTGTGGAATGACACCCGGTCTCCGAAAGCATTCCTTATAGGAAAAATACAAACAGGAATGCTGCACAGCAGCTTTCTGTCTTTACTTCCTTTACTGGCATTGCTTATTGTATTCCCTCAAAAATGGTGGCTGCTGCTGGCTATACAGTTGCTGGCTTATTTTTACAGTGCTTTGCTGATCCTTATAAAGTATACCAGCTATCCTGGGGAGATCAGCCTGGTACAGCTGCTTACTTTTAGTGCATGTATCGGCTTCCCGCCCCTTTTGCCGGGAGTCATTCCTTTTTACTATTCAAGAGCTGTAAACAACCTTAGTCATTATCTTCATGATCCGCATCACTAATCTATCAAAAAATTTTGGCAGTCATCCGGTGCTGAAGCACCTGGATCTTGAGCTCCATACAGGCAGGGTGTATGGGATTGTGGGTGAGAATGGCGCGGGCAAGACCACTTTATTCAACTGTATTGCAGGAATCGAGCAATTTGAAGGTTCCATTGAATCAGAAAAAATGCCGCTTAAGAATCAACTGGGATTCCTGCAAACCGAACCCTATTTCTTTTCAAAAATAACCGGCAGGGAATACCTGCAGCTGCTTTGCAACGCACGCGGAAAACAGCTTACAGATCCTGACCGGAGAAATATATTTAATCTGCCTTTAGACCAATATGCTGCCACCTATTCTACCGGCATGAAAAAAAAGCTGGCGCTCATGGCGGTGCTGCTACAGGAAAACGATTACTATATCCTGGACGAGCCTTTTAACGGAGTCGATATCCAAAGCAACCTGATGATCACCGAAATTATCCATCAGCTAAAAAAACTGGGCAAGATGGTGCTGATTTCTTCTCATATTTTTTCAACCCTGCGCGATACCTGTGATGCCATTTACCTGTTACAGGACGGCCATTTTACCAGGAAAGTAGCAAAGGAAGATTTTCATTCCCTAGAGCTGGAAATGAAGCAGCTCTCTGTCGGCAACAAGATTGAGCAGCTGGGGCTCAAATAAGCCGCACGCTTAACCGCTTTACCAGATCACCCGGAATTAGTTTTTTTTAAGTACCCTGTAACATTTTTACAATAAGAGGCTCTAAAGGAAAACAGCGTCAGTAGATTCCTCCGCAAAGGTGCCTTGCAGGTCTTTACAGCCGCTTCTGACATTAAAACGAAAACAAAAATGAAAAAAGCAGCTCAATTGATCATTGTATTTACAGCAATCGTAATGGTTCATACCACCTTTGCCCAGACTTCTTATCCGTTTACGGTGCAAACAACGGGCAAAGGTTCAGGAAGCCTTCTTTTTATACCGGGTTTCACCTGCCCCGCTTCGGTATGGGATGAAACAGTAGCTCTATTCAATAAAGATTATACCTGTTATACACTCACAATGGCAGGCTTTGCGGGTACTCCGGCCCAGACGGAGCCTGCTTTTAAAAAATGGGAAGCAGGCATTGCGCAATTTATAAAGGATAAAAAGATAACCCCCATTATCATTGGCCATAGTATGGGAGGCGGGCTGGCATTAGCGCTTGCTGCGGACTATCCTGACCTGGTACAAAAAATAGTTGTGGTAGATGCGCTTCCTTACCTGGCAGCCGTTCAGAATCCTGCTGCAAAGCCATTGCCGGATAGCGTCTGCGCTGCAATTATCCGCCAGATCAGCGTCCTGCCCGACGAACAGTTCCAACAAATGCAGGTCCGGTCTGTAAAAAGCCTGGTAGCAGATTCTTCCAGGTATAATACCCTGCTTCAGTGGAGTATGAGCACTGACCGCAATACCTTTGCCTGTATGTTCACAGATTTTATCAATACAGACCTGCGCCCGGCGCTTTCCCGGATCACCTGCCCCGCATTAATCCTGCTGGAAGCACCTTTTAAAAACAGGCAGGCGGCAATAGCGGATCAATACAGCAACCTCAAAAATGCAACAATCGTTTATGCAGAAAAAGGGTTGCACTTTATCATGTATGACGATTTTAACTGGTATCAGCAGCAATTGACTACATTCATACCTGTAAAATAAACCCGTGGAATTCGAAAGTATTTATAAAAAATACTGGCAACAAATATTCCGCCTCTGTATGGGCTATGTAAATGACAGCGCATGGGCACAGGACCTTGCACAGGAAACATTTATAATTGTGTGGAAGCAGTTACCGGCGTTCAGACAAGAAGCTTCCCCGGGCACCTGGATCTTCCGGATAGCAGTCAACCTTTGTCTGCGTCAGCTAAAAAAAGAAAAAAGGATCCCCCAGGGTAAACTTCCCGGGCAGGTGCAGGAAGAAGAAGCCGTAAACCAGGAACCGCAGGTCGCTTTTCTTTATCAGTGCATTGCCGAATTACCGGAAACCGACCGTATTATTATCTCCCTGGAACTGGAAAATGTAAAAC
>DASVMC010000405.1:0-2436 GCA_036384555.1 Niabella sp.
GACCGGCTTAAGGAGGACCTGGATCGTGTCCGGTATGATTTTGAGATTACGAAGATGGAATTGTTTCACGAACATTTCTTGGAAACATTTCTGGAATGGTGTAAACGCAATAACGTGCGCTCCAGGATGCAGGCCTACGGACAGGAAATGCATCCGCTGGATTCCGCCCTGCAGCTGGATATACCGGAGTGTGAAACCTGGATCAGTGCTGCGATAGGGCAGGATCCTAAAGCATTCGATTTTAAATATGCCACCGCCCCCTGTATGGTGAATCGTTTTGTTTCTTCCGCAGCCCGGCTGGCGGGTAAAAAACTGGTAAGTTGTGAAGAAATAACCAATACTTCTTTTGTTTTTAATGCATCGCTGCAGCATATCAAAATAACAGGCGATCAAAGTAACCTGTCCGGCGTAACGCATAGTATCCTGCATGGATTTAATTACAGCCCGCCCGAAGCGCCTTTCCCCGGCTGGATCCGGTATGGGACTTTTTTCAATGAAAGAAATCCCTGGTGGCCGTATTTAAGTAAATGGATCAGCTACAAGTCAAGACTCTCTGCCGTTTTTCAGCGCGCAACCTTAATGTCAGATGTGACCGTGTACCACCCGCTGGCCGACTTGTGGAGCCGGCATGGCCTGCAACGGGATCCCTGGCCGGATATTGCCCAGCCGGATTACATACATAATATTTGGCAGGCAGTTCATCAATGCGGAAACGGTTGCGATTATATCAGCGACCAGATTATTCAGCAGGCGGATTTATCAGGCGGAATGATCCGGTATAAAGACAGAAGCTATTCTTTGTTGCTGGTGGTTGAAACGGAAAGTATGCCGGAAGCAACAGCAAATGCATTGAGGAAATATGCAGCCTCCGGTGGCTGCCTGGCTTTCATCGGGAAGGAGCCAGGCAGCGCTCCCGGGTTTTACCAGTATCAAAAGCGCAATAAAGAAGTGAAAGATGCGATGGCAGAAATAAAGAAGGGGGCAAATGTTAAGCTGGTCGGACCACCGGAAAAACAAACAGGATTGATTCAATGGTTCAGCGAGATACAAAGCGCATTCAATTTACCGGTGTATGTTCAATTTAGCGAACGGTCTTCTTCCATCAGCCAGGTCTGCTATCGTTATAATGATCTGGATCTGTTTTTCATTACGAATAGCAGCATTACTTCAACAAAGGTTTTTTACGCGGATTTTAATGTAGCTCCCGGAAAAACGGCATGGGTATGGGATCCCGAAACGGGAGAGCGGTCTGTTTATAAGACAGAAGGCCGGTATAACCGGTTGAAAATAAGATTAGCCCCGGCCCAGTCTGTATTGATCGTTTTCGATAAATACAAAAATGGTCAGGCGTTTGTTGTCAGGGAACCAGCTCAACTACGACAGGTTATAAAGGGATCGTGGGAGGTCAGATTGACCTTTATTGATGGCCGGGAAAAGACGCTCCGCGATTTTCAGCTAAAAGATTTTAAGGGCGACCCTGATCTCGAAACGTTTGGCGGTGTTGCATTATATGAAACCTCTTTTACGGTAGATACTACCGCAGGGTATGAATACCTTAACCTGGGGAGTGTTGCTGGTATTAGCGAAGTATGGCTTAATGGCCGCAACTTGGGAGTGCGCTGGTACGGGGAACATAGCTACCCGGTAAAAGCGGTACTAAAGCAGGGGGTAAATAAATTGTCGGTAAAGCTTACTACTACATTAGGTAATTATATGCATTCGATCCCCAATAATAAAGATGCAAAAAAATGGATAATAGACAGAAAGCAGCCGCTGCACTCCATTGGCATCATTGGTCCTATTTATATCGGGAACTGGCAATAGAACGGTAATGAAAACTGCTTTTCAGATGCCGGCTTTTTGTTGGAACTAATTGATACCCCGGAGCCCGTTTCATAAATACCCTTGTCAGTTTTTGATCAAAATTATCGGGCTCTGGCAGTATCCAGGGAGAAACTGAAACGGTAGATGCCTGTCAGGAAAGCATGATACAGCAAAAACTGTTTTATTCATTATATTGATAGTTTTTTTCAGGAATTGTATAAAAGAAACCACCCTTTTATGAATATCTTCAAGGTCAGTACAGCAATCGAGTAGTGGCGTTTTTTTTCATATCGCTCTTCTGTCTTTACAGAGGGGCGATATATGTAACTGCTGTATAGCAGCCTTGTAGCCGGATCCGGATTTGCCGGCCTGCCTTATATTGAACGGTTCATTTTTGCTGTTATGTTGCTTTAATTTATTTATTAGCTGTATTATCAAGGTATTGCTTTTTCAATAAATAATAATATGATGCAAAATGGTGATGAGCGAACTTATCCTCTTTTTTCAGGTCCACTTCTTTGTAATAAGCTGCATCCGGCATTAAGATTACAGGTGTTCCTGCCCGCATATAACTCATAGAAGGAACGTACTGAGGTTCCTTTAGTTGCGTCA
>DASVMC010000406.1:0-17641 GCA_036384555.1 Niabella sp.
GCATCAGGATTGGCAAGAGAACCATTTCTGCCAACAAACTCTACACGGTCACAGGTAAAGCTTTTCTCATTCCCATCCACATCAAAAAAAGCAATCCTGTCTGCAAAGGCCGTATTATAACGGTTCCTGGCAAAGAGTACGTTGGTGATCGGATCTTTATCTGCTACTACAAACAGCTTGTTTTTTTGAACAGTATCTCCCAATACCCATTCTACATAGCCTGTAGCAGAGAGCTTCCGTTGATGTTTGCTGAGATTCCGTAGTTTCAATACTACGTATTTTACAGGCAGTTCTACGTCTGCATAGATCCATAGCTGGGAAAATATATCGTTGTTTATATGTTCATAAACAGAATATCCAAAACCATGTCTTGTTATGTAGGTATTTTTGCCGGGTTTGGGCAGTGGAGTGGGGGACCAGAAAAGCCCCGATTCCTCGTCCCGGATATACCAGGCTTCGCCGCATTTATCAGCTACCGGGTCATTTTGCCAAGGTGTTAACCGGAAGGCCTGGGCATTCTCGATCCAGGTATAGGCAGATCCGCTTTCTGAGAGCATGGAGCCTATCTCCTTGTTTGCAATAATATTACACCAGGGAGCAGGTGATTTTCTTTGCTGGTCGGTTATTAAAATATATTCTTTCCCATCCTGTGTAAATCCGCCGGTACCATTATTGAATAAAAGACCTTCGGGCAGTGCAACCGTTTTTGACGGGTCAATTTCAAAATCCTGCGGCTGTGCCGTAAATGCCGGTGGCAGTCCTTTGGGTGATCGCTTCTTAAGCACCTGCTCTGCCAGGGTACCTTTGTCATCGTCAAAGATCAGCCGGGCCACTGTTTGAAACAGGATGCGGTCCTCGTTGGAGATCTGGTCTCCTGCGCGGACAAAGATACCTCCGGGCTGATCCAAAACGCCGCCGCTTGTGGCGGTAATAAAGCCAACGATCTGATCATGGAATACCTGGCGGTAGGAACCAAAATCATCATTCCAGATGACGAGGTCTACCCTTAAACCTTTTAAGGACCAGTAAGAATGTGCTTTGATCAGTTGTTTTACCAGATCAATATTATCGCTGTCTTTTACGCGGACCAGTACAATTGGCAGGTCTCCTGATATGGCATAGCTCCATAACCCCGATTGCCCTTTCAGGTTGCTTTCAATAACAGAGGGGGCTGCACGGAAATTATTGTTTGCATAAATAATAGAACCGGCAATCGAATTGTATAATTGAGCTTCTACCTCGGTTGCATTGATCTGGTGCAGCAAAACCTGGCTATGCGTCCAGGCCAGTTCAAACACCCGGTTCCGGATATAACGGTCCTGGTATTTCATCAGCAATCCGGTACATTGTTCCTTTGATTCAGCAATGCCCAGCATCAGGTCAATCGTTACGGTTTGTCTTGGCCTCAGGCTGATTTTATGACGCACCGATGCTATAGGGTCCAGTACGGAACCCTGTGTGCCCGATAGCGTACCATTTTGCTGCAGTGCCGCAGGATACGCAATTGACTGGCCACGGCCGATAAATCGCATCCGGTCGGTTTCATAGGAGATCTCTTCGGATTTTACGCCCTGTAACAGCAATGTGTGGAACATCCATGGAGGCGTTTCGTTCTTCGCTCTTGGCCTGCGGGAACAAAGGATGGCATTCTGATTTTCCTCTATTGCCGTTTGTACAAAAAGATTGCTGAATGCGGGGTGAGCCTCGTCTGCCGGCTGGTCTGTGATTACCACCTCGCAATAGCTGGTTATTTCGATTGTTTTCGCAGATGAGGAGCGGTTGGTAAGCGTGATCCGCCGGATTTCCACGTCATCTTCGGGAGATACGACCACATCTGTTTTTGTTTCAATAGCACCATCCATACGCCGGAATTCAACATGCCCCTGCGAAAAAATAGTCTCATAGGTTTTACTCTTTTTCAGGGTTGGCTGATAGGTATTTGACCAGAACTCACCTGTCTGCAGATCTTTAATATAACAAAAAACACCCCAGTTATCCAGTGTACAATCTTCTCTCCAGCGGTACAGGGCGGTATTTTTCCAGCGACTATAACCACCGCCGCTATTGGATATGACAAGGCAGTACTTCCCGTTGGATAATAACTGTACTTCGGGCACAGGAGTGTTCGGGGTTGACAGCACTCTCATATGTGATTCGTGCGAGATCGTTTGCCGGTCGCCCTCTTCTTCTGTGTGAGAATAAAAATTGGTTGTACGCGGCGCTTTTTCCTGCAACAGGAGGAGCGCCGACTGGAACTGCGGATCCCGTACAAAGCGCTCCTGCATTTTCTTATTGAGCAGTACATAGGCAAAAGAAAGAAAGCTCATGCCCAGGTGGTGCACCATAAATGATTTGATTACCGCATGTGATTGCCCCCGGGGCATTCTTGAAGGGGTGTAATCAATGGCTTCGTAAAAACCGTATTTGCCTTCAAATCCTTTTTGGGACAACGTTTTCAGATTGTCGAATGCTGCGGACGGGTCTACCATCAGAGCCATAGCGGTTGCATACGGAGCAATGACCAGGTCGTTAGCCAGACCCCTTTTTAAGCCCAGACCCGGTACGCCAAAGGATTGATACTGGTAATGCAGGCTGGTATCAACCAGGTTATAGCCCGATTCTGAAATGCCCCAGGGAATATTGTTTTTATTGCCATAGCTGATCTGGTTACGCACAGCCCCTTTGCTGGTACGTTCCAGCAAAGTGTTTTCATAAACGGGCATCAGCATCTGCGGCATCAGGTATTCAAACATGGAGCCGCTCCAGGAAAGTAATACGGGGGCACTACCCAGATTGGTCACCAGCCTGCCCAAAGAAAACCATGCTGCCTGCGGAATCTTTCCCTGTGCAATAGCAGCGTAAATACCCAGCCGGGCCTCCGAAGCCAGCATATCATAAAAGCTTTTATCCACAACTTCCTCGCTGACGTTATAGCCGATATGAAACAGGTTTTGTGTTTTGTTGTAAAGGAAATCATAATCGATACCGCTAAATTCCTGGCAGTTGTTTTCCAGCTGTCCTACCTCTGAGAAAAATGCCTTTGTATTTGCTGCGGCTGTTTGTACGGCCTGTGCCAGCTGCTTCAATTGTTCCTGTTCTTCACTGGTTAGACCTGTATATTCAGTGATCAGCTGAGGAATTGTTTTTTCAAAACCCGGCAGCTCCTTAAAAGTCGGGAACTCTTCAAGCACTTTCAGGGTGCTGAATTGCTCCGGAAGCGGCAGCTGGGGCGCCCAGCTGCAAAAATGGGCTATGCACTGAAGCTGATCATGAAGCTGGGCTTCAAAACGATTGGTCCAGTCGATAGTCTCTGTGTTTTCGCTGATCTCTTTTTCCGTTTTGAGGATTGTGGTCTTTTCTGCAAGCAGCTGCAACGCGGTAACTACTTTAGGAATAGAAAACTCCGCTGGTTCCTGCAAAAGAAGAAGAGTTGATTCCATTTCCTCTAATAAGGGAGGCATATTCTTTTTATTGATCGTGCTCCTGATAACAGACAGGGCATCCTGTAAACCTGCAACCTGCTGTATCGTCAGGATTTTTTCATTCTGTAATGCTCCCAAACCCTGTCTCAGCACCATCAGGCTGGCTACCAGGTTACCACTGTCTACCATGGAAACATATTTGGGATACAGGGGCACCAGGGATACCGTGTCATACCAGTTATAAAAGTGCCCTTTATAACGCTCCATTAACGCTAGTGTTTTAAAGGTGTTCCCGGTCCTTTCTATGAGGCTTTGTGCAGATAAATAACCAAAATCATATGCGGACAGATTGGATAAAAGCGCCAGCCCGATATTCGTAGGAGAGGTTCTGTTGGCCAGGGCTGCAATTGGTTGTTCCTGGTAGTTGTCCGGGGCCAGCCAGTTGTCTGCAGGTGCAACAAAGTCTTCAAAATAAGCCCAGGTTTTCCGGGCATAAAGGTGCAGGGTAGTACGGCTCCTCAAAGAAAGCTCTGTTATTTTCCGCTCAGCCGGTTTGCTTACCCACCATGCAATAGCGGGCCCCAGCAACCATAGTACCAGGATGGGTGCGGCAACTGCAAGCGAAGACATTTTAAAAAAGAAGAGCAGCATGATTATTCCCACCGGAATAAGTACGGAAGGCCACATGTAGTAATAAGCTTCTGCAAGGTTCTTTTTCTTCTTCCCTGATATTTTTGAAGGGGTCCATTGCAGCAGTCTCCGGTGCGATAAAAGCATGCGCCAGTTGGACCGCAGGATGGCGTCCAGGTTTTTAACTGCTTCAAACGGCAGACAGGCCACATTAAAAACAAGATGTATCAATCCCGATGTTATGTGATCCTTTACTTCGCTGAGATGGGATCTATAGCTCATGCTTTCCGGCCGGTGTAATAATTGCCAGCAGCTGGTTACAGCTAAGGGAAGCAGCCATGCAGCTACCAGCAGAAGCGTCCATAGCTGAGAAAGCGGTACAAATACCCATCCGATAATTAAAAACAGCATCGTTGCCGGCTGTACCAGGCTTCTGCGCAGGTTGTCCCATATTTTCCAGCGGGAGAGACTGGAAATGAAATTCCGTTTGAGCTTGTTTTCTCTTCCGGGAACCACAGGAGTTCCCCAACTGGCGATCTGCCAGTCGCCTCTTATCCAGCGGTGCCGCCGGCTGATATCCGCCCAATAGGTCTCGGGATAATCTTCAAATAACTCCACATCGGTTAAAAGCCCGGAGCGTACATAAGATCCTTCCAGCAGGTCATGGCTTAAAATGCGGTTAGGCGGGAAAGCATTACCCAACACCTGCTCAAACACATCAATATCATAAATGCCTTTGCCCACAAAGGATCCTTCAGAAAAAAGATCCTGGTAAACGTCAGATACCAGTTGTGTATAGGGATCAAGCCCCGAATCGTTACTATGCATTTTTGCATAATAGCTGCTATCGATCTTTGGGATCGTTACCGAAGCCCGGGGCTGCAAAATTCCGTAGCCGTCCGTAACCCTGGTTCCCTGTTTGCTGAGTTCCGGCTGGTTTAACGGATGCGCCATAGCGGCGATCAGTTTCCAGGCAGCTTCCCTGGGCAACTGGGTATCGGCATCCAATGTAATAATGTATTTAATATTGTATAAGGAAGAAGTGTCACCAACTATTTCGGAAAAATCGTCGTGGCCTGTTCTTTTTAAAAAGCTATTGAGCTCTGCCAGCTTCCCCCTTTTTCTTTCCTGTCCCATCCATACTTTTTCACCCGCATTCCATTTCCTTGGCCGGTGGAAAAGGAAAAACTTGCTGCCTTTATCTGTTTCTTTTACATACCGGATATTCAGCTCCTCTATCTGCTGTTTTGCATAAGCGATCAGTTCTGTGTCCTGGGGCAGGTGCTCCTGGGGGGCATCTGCAAAATCAGTTACGAGCGCAAAATAAAGGTTGTCTTCAAGATTCGCCAGGTAACGGACTTCCAGTTCTTCCACCAGTTCATTAATGCCTTGTATGCTGGTAAGCATACTGGGAACGGCAATCAGTGTGCTGTAAGATTCCGGGATACCTTCAGAAAAATCCATCTTGGGCAGTGGCCTGGGATGTACGATGATGGTAGAAATCCAGTTGACCAGGATGATAATCGCCTGGCTTAATGCAATGAACCCGGCCGCACCCAGCGCGGCAGCCCACCAGGAATACGCCCCATGCTGGTAGGCATGCAGGCCAACCCATGCATTCAGCAAAAAAGTGATAATGATGGCCGAGCCCACATAGGATAACAGCCGGTTGTACTTCAGGATCTTTTTAAACCGGTGCGTGGCGGTAATGCGCATCGCCGATTTTTTTATCAATATTTTCTGTCCGCTTTCATGAACAAGATAATAGCCGACATGGTGTTTCCTCGGGAGCTCATTTTTTTCAGCGCTTTCTTTTGCAAGGTCAATGGCCATTTGAGCGATCTGGTACTCTTCATGCCGGCTGTACTTTCCGATCCACTCAATAACATGCCGGTAGCGGTCTCTCGTGGTAAAATCCATCTGCTCATATACCCCGTCAATATCTGTGCGCAGTATCTTTTCAACAGCACTGACACTCTCGACAAATTTCCGCCAGTCGGTACTTTTTATGAGGCGGATACTTTCAATAGAGTTTCTGATGGAAACCTGGTCGGTGGCCTGTTTCTGGTTTTCTATACTTACCAGCTCGATAGAAGAGGTCCCGTTCTCTGCCAGTCGTTCTTCGAGCCATGCCAAAGGCATTCCCAAACCCTGCCCTTTGCCCTGCAGGCGACGGATAAACTCTGCTACAAAAGCGCTATCCAGGTTCAGGTTGGATTTTGCCATTTCGGCAATGACGATGATGATATCTCCCGGCTTTTTTTGCGCAATTTCCAGCAGCTGATCTGCCCAGTAAATCGCTACATTCTTATCCAGCCGGTCCAGCGCCAGCCGTGATCCGATCCTCCGGATATTTTCAATGATCGCCAGCCGTAACATGATGGGGATCGCCCACAATTCACCCAATGTTAACTTGGTAACGGTCTGATAGGACTCTATAAAGGCAGAGAGGCTTGGAAGGCTTATATGCCCATCACTGTGTGCGATCAGTTCCAATGCAATATCATAAACACGGGGAAATCCTGCGGACTTTCCTTTTGCAAGAATGGGTAAGGTTTCACTGTACCCTTTGGGAAGGTGGGTTCTGCCAAGCGCAATCTGCTCTTTGATCAGGTAGTAATTATCCAGGAACCATTCACTCGCCGGCACAATGGGCAGTTTAGCGCTTACTGCATCTGCCAGCAATTCATGTACCTTCCCAATCACTTCTTCGTTATCTGCCAGCCTGGCCAATACTTTATCGGATGGATGGTTCGCAACCACCACATGCGATTGTGCTACGTACACCCCATGTTGTTTCATTTGGTCATAGCTGTATAATTCTAACCGGAATGGTTCTTCTTTTAGAAATTCAGGAGTGGAATCGCCCGTAAAAAATTCACGCATGCGTACTACTATCTCGTCAACGGGTTTAGAAATCTTCATAGTATTGAAAAATAAAAAGTCTGTAGCCAAAAGGCTGCTATAAAATTAAAAATTTATCCGGTAAAAGACAGCCGGGGCAGTAGCCCGCCTACTCTTATCTGCCGGGAATAGTTTTCATGTTCTGTTGAAACACAGACTTTTATAAGGTAACAACAAACATGCCATGTAATCAGGCCTCTAATGCCTGGCTGAGATCCCGGAGAATATCATCAACTGCTTCAATTCCCACGCTCATCCTTATAAGGCCATCTGTAACACCTGCTTTCAGGCGCTCTTCCTGTTTCATAATTGCGTGCGACATAGAAGCGGGGTGGGAAATGAGCGTGTCAACAGTGCCCAGTGAAACAGCACGGGTGCACATGTGTAACCGGTCGATGAATTGTTTGCCGGCCTCGAGGCCGTTCTTCAGTTCAAAGCTCATTACAGCGCCGGGGTAACGCATCTGTTTTTGACTAAGTGTATAATGCGGATGCGCAGCAAGGCCATTATAATTCACTTTTGCAACAGCGGGATGCTTATTCAGCCATTCGGCTACCAGCCGGGCATTTTCGCTGTGTTGCCGCATTCTCAGGGGCAGCGTTTTGATACCGTTGATCGGCAGAAATGCATCAAAGGGATTGCTGTTAGCGCCAAGTAGCTTGAATGTTTTCAGGGCTGTAGACTGCATAAAGTCAATATCCCTGCCTACTAAAGCGCCGCCGATAGCGGTGCCGTGTCCGTTTAAAAATTTTGTAGTGGAGTGGTACACAAAATCAACTCCAAAAGCAAAGGGTTGCTGTAAATAAGGGGTTGCAAACGTATTGTCAATGCTCACTTTTATCCCCAGGGGTGCAGCTAATTGGCAGATTGCTTCTATATCGGTACATTCCATTGTAGGATTTGCAGGCGATTCAATATGGATCAGTTTTATGGCGCTGTACTGTTTCAGCGCCTGTGCTACAGCATTCTTGTCTGTAAGGTCTGTAAATACTGTCTGTATGCCTGCTTTGGCTAACAGGTAGGAAAAAAATTCGTGCGTGCCGCCGTAAAGAGCGGTATTGGTAAGTACCGTATCCCCTGCCTTTAGCAGGGAAAAGCATAAGGTTGAGAGCGCACCCTGCCCGCTGGAATGCAGCAACGCCTTTAGCTGAAGCGGTTGTCCGTACCGGTCTTTTAACCCGAAGGCCTCCAGTGCTGCAAGGAGCTTTTCTGCTGCAGCTGTGGTGGGGTTTGCAAAGCGGGAATAAATATATCCCGGTTCTTTCCCCGCAAAACGGTTCATACCCTGTTCAGCACTGTCAAATACAAAAGTAGAGGTGGCATAGATGGGAATGGAATGGCTGTGCAGGCTTCCTTCATCCTGAATGCTGTGTATGGCTGCGGAACAGAAATCTTCAAAAAAACGCGGGGTATTATTACTCATTATCACTCAACTTTTGTTAAAGGTAATGAATAACAAACGGAAGGGGGCTATAGCATCCTTACACAGTTTTAAACAGCTCCAGCAAACTTTCTGCTTTATAATTGATCTCAGCTGTTTCCAGTAAGTGAAACAACTGTGTAAGTTCTGCCTGGTCCAGAATGAGGCCATACCCTTCTAACGGCGTAGGTATATAAATACTCTTTTTACAGGGACCTGATTCAAACCGGTAGTATTCATAGCTCTCTTTTACCAGCGTTTGCAGCACGTGCAGGTCTCTGGCAGATAAGGTGAGTAACGATGTCTGAAAGGCTAGCTGAAAGTGCATGCAGTCACTGCAAAAAACCAGGTAGCCGTCTTCTTCATAGTAAAGTGTTTTGAAAGTACACATGGATTTTTTTTCAAAAATAGCCGGAGTGGAAGGGCCATGACTTTCAAAAAAGGGAAAATAGTTTACGAGATGCGAAAAAAAAGCGCTCTACGAATGTAAAGCGCTTTACTAACCCATCTTAAACTTATCCCTGCATTTCCCGGATCTTTTCCCGGATCTGTGCCTCAACATCTGCTGCTAATTCCGGATTGTCCAGCAATAATGATTTTACAGCATCACGTCCCTGACCCAGTTTATCATTGTTATAGCTGTACCAGGACCCGCTTTTCTGCAGGATCCCCAGCTCTACGCCCATATCAATGATTTCTCCGGTCTTAGAAATACCTTCTCCGAAAATAATGTCAAATTCCGCAGAGCGGAAAGGAGGAGCCACTTTATTTTTTACCACCTTTACCTTTACGCGGTTACCGATGGCGCTATCCCCATCCTTAATTTGTGCGGAGCGGCGGATATCCAGGCGGACCGATGCGTAGAATTTTAACGCGTTACCACCGGTGGTGGTTTCGGGGTTCCCAAACATTACGCCTATTTTCTCCCGCAATTGATTAATAAAGATGCAAACGGTATTGGTTTTAGAAATAGTAGCCGTAAGCTTCCTCAGGGCCTGGCTCATCAGCCGGGCATGTAACCCCATTTTACTGTCGCCCATTTCACCTTCCAGTTCACTTTTAGGCACCAATGCCGCCACGGAGTCAATTACTACCACATCCAAAGCACCGGAAAGAATCAGCCGGTCTGCGATCTCCAGCGCCTGTTCTCCATAGTCCGGTTGCGAGATCAGCAGGTTATCAACGTTTACGCCTAATTTTTTAGCATAATTGCTGTCGAAAGCGTGCTCCGCATCAATAATTGCGCACATACCGCCTTTTTTCTGCGCTTCCGCAATAACATGGGTGGCAATGGTTGTTTTACCGGATGATTCAGGGCCATAAATTTCAATGACCCGCCCACGGGGCAAACCGCCGATCCCCAATGCAGTATCCAGCCCGATAGAACCCGTGGAAATAACCTCCTGGTTCACTTCGGTCTTTTCATTCATCATCATTACGCTGCCTTTCCCGTAATCTTTATCAATTTTATCCATTGTAAGGCGAAGCGCCTTTAATTTTTCACTGTTTGTGTCCATTTCTGTTGTTTTTTCTGTCTTTGCCATAAACCAAAATTACAATTTCGTTATATCCAATCCGATTAACTTATACACAACAAAGCTAATAAATTTAGCAATACGAAACTAAAAATATTGGATTTTTTTAATAAAAAGGCGGAAAGAGGGCATTGCAGGTGTTCCTGGCATGCAATAGGTATCAAAAAGGCTGCGATTATACGCGGACTTTGCCCGTTGCTGGTAAAACCAGGATATAAAATGGTGACCGCTGTTCTTATACCACAAAGTTGGCAACCAGTAATCCCATTACCCCTACCGCCAGGCCCCAGTACACTTCTCTGGCATTGTGATCAGATAATAAAAGACGGGCAGTGCAAACCAGCCCGGTAATCAGTAAAGCAATGATGATATAAAAGCCCATACCCTGGCCGTACTCAAATCCCAGAAAGCATAAAAAAGAAACTGCTGTACCCAGCGCGATCCCATGCATGCTTATTTTCATATAAATATTAAAAAGGAGCCCTATAGAGGAAGCCATAAAAATGGCCATTGCCAGCACAACCAGCTCCCTGGGTATACCGTCGAGATTACGCCATACATACCAGATCCAGAAATACCAGATATTACAGGCGATAAAGGGAATAATACGGTCCTTCCGTTCCTTTAATTTTATGGAGCTGATGAAACCGACAGCTTTCAGCAGGAGAACGGTTACCAGCGGAAAGAACGTGTAATTGATCAGCCCCTGCAGCAGAATGCTCATTTTAGCGCGGATCACTACATCGTCTGTATTCATAGGAAGTGCCACAAAAAGGAAAGGTTCAATAAAAAGCAGGAAGTAAAGAATATAGACGGGTATAAAAACCGGGTGAAAAATGTAAGATAGTACAGTTGCTATGATTTTTTGCGCCTTTGGCTGCCGGCCGATTGTCTCTCTCAGTTCATTATCGCTGTCAAGTACCAGTTTTGAATCCATATGGTGCAAAATAACAAAGAAGTGGTTAAACTGCGGTCCCGTTTCCTGATCTTTTAAGATTGCCTTTGCGGTTACCTATTCCATAAAAAGGAATTAAGCAGAAATAGCAGCTTGAAAATCATCAAAAAAGGTCTGAAGATCCTGTTCCGTGTTATTATTGGTCTTTTTGTAATTATCGGAAGCTATCTGATAGCGGAACGCATCTTATCAAGGATCACCATTGCAGAAGTGCAGGATGGCCAACCAAAACAGACTATTATTTATGTGTTATCAAACGGGGTACATACAGATGTTGTTTTGCCCGTTAAGCATGCATGTATGAACTGGAGCACTTTATTTCCCTATATCAATACAACAGGCAAGGACAGCAGTTTTGCCTGGGTGGGTATTGGCTGGGGAGATAAAGGTTTTTACCTGAACACACCGGAATGGAAGGACCTGAAGGCTTCCACTGCGTTTACAGCGCTGTTTGGGCTGGGCGAAACGGCTTTGCATGTTACCTATCACCAAACAATAACAGAAAGCAGCTTGTGCAGGAAAATAGCTCTTTCGGACATCCAATATCAAAAGCTGGTGCATTATGTACAGGCCTCCCTGGATCATGACACCGCGGGCCGGCCCATTTATATTCAAACCAATGCGCAATACGGCAGCGCTGATGCTTTTTATGAAGCCGCAGGCGCTTACAGCCTGTTACATACCTGTAATACCTGGACTAATTCAGGACTAAAAAGCGCCGGACTGAAAGCTGCTGAGTGGACGGCTTTTGATAAAGGCATTTTATTTCAGTACCGGTGATCCGGTGGTCCTGCGGCGCCTCGTCCTTAAAAAAAATTTCGGTTACAGAAGTATTTTTCCCGATCTCGTAAGACAAATGGATCGTTAAGGAAATACTTTCGCGCAAAAATTAGATGATAAAGTATTTTTTGACCGGGTTGTTGATCAGTTTTTGTTCTTTTTTACAGGCGCAGGATGCAACAATAAAGGGCACGATCACCACAGTGGATGGTCAGCCGGCAGAAGCCGTTACTATTGCGTTGGAAGGAACATCAAAAATGGCAGTTGCTAATAAGAAGGGTAACTATGAAATTAAGAATATAAGGCCCGGATCCTATTTCATCCGGATTTCTTTTGTTGGGGTAGAGGAGCAGCGGCAGCCGGTCAGTCTCAAAGCAGGTACTGTTGAAACAGTTGATTTTGTTTTAAAAGAAAACGGGCAGCAGCTTCAGGAAGTAGTGGTTGCTGCTAACAGAACACGCGCTACGGCCAGCTCCTTAATGGCAAAAATGCCGTTAAAAAATTTAGAGAACCCGCAGGTCTATACCTCCGTTTCTGCCGAAATATTGAAACAGCAGGTCATCAGCAACTACGACGATGCATTGAGAAATGTTCCTGGTATTACACGTGCCTGGGAATCGACAGGAAGAGGCGGCGATGGAGGTGCGTACTTTTCGCTGAGGGGATTTGAGGCCCAGCCGGCCCTGGTAAACGGTTTGCCTGGATTGGTAAGCGGGAACCTGGATCCTGCGGATGTGGAAGAGATCCAGGTGATAAAAGGACCTTCGGGTACCCTGTTTGGCGCCAGTTTTTATGGCTACGGGGGAATTATTAATACAATTACGAAAAAGCCCTATTACCATTTTGGCGGAGAGGCCAGTTATACGGCAGGCAGTTTTGGGCTGAACCGGCTTGCTGTGGATATAAACACACCCTTAAGTAAAACCCGAAAAATTGCTTTTCGCCTGAATACGGCCGCTCAAACTGAAAATAGTTTCCAGGATGCCGGCTTCAAAAAATCATTTTTCATTGCACCTAGTTTTTCTTATGAGGTAAACGACAGGCTTTCTTTTCAATTACTGGCAGAGCTGCTGGAGGAAAAAAGAGCAGTAGCCCCTGTATTTTTTAATACAGACCGGGAGAGCCCGCTGGATTTTAAAAATATTAAAGAGCTGAATTTAAACCCGGACTTATCATTCACCAATAATGATCTGACGATAAAGAACCCGCGGAAAAACCTGCAGGCCCAGATGGTGTATAAACTGAATAATCAATGGACTTCGCAAACCGTATTTTCTGCCGGAAATATTAAGTCGGATGGTATTTATAGTTATATATGGGGTGTTGACCCTGATCAGCCTGATCAAAGAAACTATTTTTACCAGTATTTCAATAACCAGGATTATAATACGAATACGATCGACGTTCAACAGAACTTTAACGGCGACTTCAAAATAGGATCGCTCAGGAACCGGCTATTAATCGGGCTGGATTATTTTACCAGAACAGAAAAGAACCAGAGCTCCGGCTGGATCAGCACCCGACGTGTGAATCCGCAGGGCGCTATACTGGACGCTGATCCTTCCAACCCGGATGGCCTGAATAAAGCGGCTATAGAAGCAGCGCTTGCTGCAACGGAACCCGTCAATAGCAAATTGACTAAACGGTCCTACAGTGCCTATGCGTCAGATGTAATCAATTTTACACCGGCATTTTCGGCGATGCTGAGCTTGAGAGCAGATTATTTCGATAATAAGGCGGGTTCAGCAACTGAAAACTTTAATCAAATGACGTATTCCCCGAAATTCGGCCTGGTTTATCAGCCGGTTTTAGACAAGGTATCCATTTTTGCCAATTATATGAATGCCTTTTTTAATGTTGGACCCGTTGATGTTTATGACAGCGCTAATAATTATATCGGTTCAAAAGCGTTTAAACCGGAAAGGGCCAATCAAATCGAATTTGGGATCAAAACCAACCTGTTGGAAGAGAAACTGCAGGCGACACTTTCTTTTTATAATACAAGAGTTGGAAACCGGGTTTACCCTACGGCTAACAATAATTCAGAACAGGGAGGTAAAACCCAAAGCAGGGGAATTGAGCTGGACATTACCGCTAACCCGGTACCAGGGCTGAATGTTATTGCGGGGTTCAGCCACGGAAAAATCAAAGTGATTGAAGGAAATACGTTTACAGTGACGGATTTTTATAATGAAGTAGGCAGAAGCCCCGGTGGTCAGGGTCCGCAAACCCTCGCCAACTTATGGGCTACCTATGCGATCAGGACCGGCAAGCTCAAAGACTTTGGAGTGGGGTTGGGCGGTAATTATGCAGGTGTTAACAAGGTTATTGACAACAGTGTTACCGGTGTTTTTGAATTGCCTGCATACACCCTGCTGAATGGAAGTGTATTTTATAACGGGAAAAAAATAAGGATTACCGCTAATATGAATAACATAACCGATAAACAGTATTATATCGGTTACTGGTCTGTTAATCCCCAAAAACGAAGAAACTTTGCCGCAAGCGTAGCCTTTAAGTTTTAATACGTGCAGCCCGCCGGGTCTGATACCAGACCCGGGCGCCTTTTTGATCCGGACCGGATCTTAGGCATGATTATCAACAGATTCTTAGTGTGAACAAGCCAGGTGTATTTTAAAGATCCATAATCCGCCACGGGTACACATGGGTGCATTTGGAGCCGTATAAAACAGGCACAGAATTTTTTCCCCTGATCTTTTAGGAGTTCATGCTGTTATGAGCCCGCTTGATAAGCTGCCGGAACTGCGTATCTTTAAACCTGTATAATTTCTAATAGCTTTGGAAGAAGCCTGCTATATTTGTAGCATAAATTTTGATTATTTAAACTAAGGAATTCAGTTATTATGCAGTTAACAGCAACATTGGTTCAGATACTGCCTTTACAAAGGGGAACGGGAAAGAACGGAGAATGGAGAAAACAGGACATTATTGTGGAAACACAGGCACAGTATCCTAAAAAAGTGTGTATTTCTATCTGGGGCGATAAAATAAATGAAAGCTTGTTGAAAATCGGCAACCAGCTGAATATTTCCTTTGATGTAGAAAGCCGCGAATACAATGGCCGATGGTATACGGATGTGAAAGCATGGAAGGTAGAGCCGGCATCGGCTGCTAACAACGGGGGGAACGGCGGCTATACAGATACGCCTCCGTCTGATTCTTATTCAGACCTGAATGATGGCGGCGCGGACGATCTTCCTTTTTAACGCGTTCTTTCCGGTTTTATAAGGTTGGATGCAGTAGGGCTTGAGTCGTATTATGGATGAACAGTATAAAAACAATGAAGGGCTCATCAAAAAAATAAGAAAGCGGAATAGCGGTTTGCATCATTTTCTGTCTGCGGGCAGGCGCGGGGTATTTATAATAAAAAACAGGCTGATGAAAAAACAGTTGATAGGCATTATAGGAATAGGAATTGTTCTGGGGGGCGTTATTGCAGGATGTAATGGCTGTAAGGGCAAAAATACATCCGGTAAAGGCGGCGATGAGGATACGACAGGAATTGACAGAAGCGAAAGACATGATTCGCTGGAAGTGCCGAAGCCTGCTGATACGGAAACTACTTTTGTCATTACCCCGGCCAATAAAGACAGTGTTTTATCTGCAATGACAAAAGAAGTGCTGACTCTTTTTAAAAATAAAGATTATGAAAGGCTGGATTCTTTTATTCACCCGGAAGAGGGGATCCGCTTTTCTCCTTACGGTACCGTGCTGCCAAAAGAGGATAAAAAATTCAGCAGAGCGGAGTTTAAAGACCTCATTACTGCAAACAGGAATAAAAAAATAGAATGGGGTTCTTATGACGGAAGCGGTAACCCCATCTTACTGACCCCGGGAGAATATTTTGGTAAATTTGTATACGATGGTAATTTTTTAAACCCGCAGAAAGCCGGTGTGAATATAAAGTTTGGAACAGGCAATTCCATTAACAATCTGAAAACGGCCTACCCCGGAGCAGAGTTTACAGAGAATTATCTGGACGGAACAAAAAAGAATGGCGGCGTGGATTGGAGGTCTGTGCGGTTGGTGTACAAACTGGAGAACGGCCGGTATTACCTGGTAGGTATTATACACGACCAGTGGACGATATAGTAAAGATTGTTCCTGAAGTAGCTAATTTACAATTGTTTTCAACCTGCTACACCAGTTCCTTTCTCAGCCTTGCCACCGGAATATTCAGCTGTTCCCGGTATTTGGCAACGGTACGGCGGGCAATATTATAGCCTTTTTCCTGTAACAATTCTGTTAGCTTTTCATCGCTGTAAGGATGCTTTTTACTTTCCGATTCAATCAGGTCGGTCAGGATCTTCTTTACCTCGCGGGTAGAAACCTCTTCACCGCTGTCGGTGCTCAATGATTCACTGAAGAAAAACTTCAGCCGGTAAGTGCCGAATTCAGTCTGCACAAATTTGCTGTTGGCAACACGGCTTACCGTAGAAATATCCAGGTTGGTCTTTTCGGCAATGTCTTTCAGGATCATCGGCCTTAGGGTGGTTTCATCCCCGGTAAGGAAAAATTCTTCCTGGTGTTCCATAATAGCAGACATGGTATCTAACAAGGTATGCTGCCGTTGTCTTATAGCATCTATAAACCATTTGGCCGCATCAATTTTTTGTTTGATGAACAGTACGGCCTCTTTTTGTTGCTTATCTTTTTTTGATCCGCGGTCATACTCCTTCATCATATCCTTATAGCCTTCACTGATGCGGAGTTCCGGCGCATTGCGGCTGTTTAATGTCAGCTCCAGCTTCCCGTTATGGTTCATAATAAAGAAATCGGGAACCACATAGCTTTCGGCCTTGTTTACAGCCCCCACATTGCCTCCGGGCTTGGGGTTCAGCCGTACAATCTGCTGCATCACTTCTTTCAGCTCTTCTTCTGTCAGGCCCAGGCCGCGCTGAATCTTTTCGTAATGCTTCTTGGTAAATTCATCAAAATATTTTTCAATCGCAAGAATGGCTTTGTCTACTTCCTTGCCTTCCTGTTTTTGTCTTCTTAGCTGCAGCAGCAAACATTCAGTAAGGTCCCGTGCACCCACTCCGGGAGGGTCAAACTGCTGGATCTTCTGAATGATCTTTTCCACCTCTTCGGCTGTAGTTTCGATGTTCTGACGAAAAGCGAGGTCATCTACCAGCGCGGGTGTGTCTCTGCGCAGGTACCCATCCTCATCAATACTTCCAATGATATGCTGTGCAATACGCTGTTCCTGCTCCGATAAGGAAAGAAGGCCCAGCTGGTTTTCCAGGGTATCATAAAAACTGGCTTCCGTTTTTATTGGCAGCTGCCGGTTCTCCTCTTCTCCATAATGGTCCTCCCGGGTCTTATAGTCTGCAATATCATCATCCCCATCATGCACGTAGTCGCTCACGTCAACTGTATCGTAATCGTCGTTTCCTGAATTTGTATCATCAAGAGCGTTCTCGCTGTCGGCAAATTCGTCCTTTACTTCACCCTCATCGCTGTGTTTTGCTTCGTCCAGCTCCAGTGCCGGGTTCTCTTCCATCTCTTCCTTGATCCTTTCTTCCAGATTAGCAGTGGGTACCTGCAGCAATTTCATCAGCTGAATTTGCTGCGGTGATAACTTCTGTAAAAGTTTCTGCTGTAATGATTGTCCTAATGCCATTTTTTAAAAAGTCCGTTTCATCTCAAAAACCGAGCCGCAATTTACAAATATAAAGTTTTGTGACACAAAATACCATTTTAATACTGCCGGCGCTGCTTTTTCGCTTTTTATAAATATTTGATTTATAAATAAATGTAATAAACCACACTAAAATATAAAAAACAAACTGTTTATACCTCATAATGATTAAAAAAATAACAGTTTTGTTGGATATTTTAAAATAAGGTGTCTCAAATACATGTTAGTGGTTTTGTTATATTTGTGCTCGTTAACCCTGTTCCATGGAAAAAGAGCTGCAAGCCATAAAAACTCAGATTATTGCCGGTGACTCCAGGGCTTTCGGGCAGCTGT
>DASVMC010000407.1:0-4470 GCA_036384555.1 Niabella sp.
AATTTTGTAAGATAAAAATGATCCGAAATATGAAAGTAAAAAACAAGATCGCCCTGGTAACCGGTGGCAGCCGTGGCCTGGGCCGGAATATGGCCATCAGCCTTGCAAAAAAAGGCATAGATCTAGTGCTCACCTACAACAGCAACAAGGAAGCGGCAGACGCAACCGTTGCAGCAATACAGGCGCTGGGGCAGCAGGCGGTTGCCTTTCAGCTGGACACCAGCAATGTGGCGTTATTTGATGATTTCATCAAACAGGTAACGGGCTATGTACAGGAGCAGACCGGCAGTCCGGCTTTTGATTTCCTGATCAACAATGCCGGTACCGGTTTATATGCAATGGCAACAGCTACCACGGAGGAACAAGTGGATGCGATGATCAACATTCATTATAAGGGTGTCTTTTTCCTCACGCAGAAAGCCCTGCCGTTCATCAATGAGGGTGGTGGTATTATCAATATCTCTTCGGGACTGGCGCGGTTTACGATTCCCGGTTCTTCCGTTTATGCTTCTATGAAGGCGGCGGTGGAAGTGCTGACCCGCTACCTGGCCAAGGAATTGGGCGCCCGGAAGATCCGCGTCAATGTGGTGGCACCCGGTGCCATTGAAACAGATTTCGGGGGTGGCCACACGCGCGATAATAAGGAAATCAATGCCCAGATTGCCGCGGTTACAGCCCTGGGACGGGTAGGCCTGCCGGATGATATCGGCGGGGTGGTGGCTTTTCTGTGTACCGAAGAGGCCCGCTGGATCACGGGTCAGCGGATCGAGGTATCCGGCGGACAGGCGTTGTAAAGATTGATGCTACGAAGCATTGCCCCAAAGGTCAATAGTCGTTTTGCCGGTGAGGATCGGCTTTCTTACCGGTACATTATGATCAATAACTTTCGGGGCAATCGGGGCAATTGCTTTTGCCAACCTGTTTCATCATCTTCCTAAAGCTGAGGCAAAGATCTGTTATATTGCCAAAACTTAATAATCATATCGGGATAGTGTTTTCTGCGGAAGTCCATTTTACCGTAGATTAAACTGATCGCGGTGCGCTGTGCAAAAATTTGTTTTATATACTTCTTATAATAGTTGAATTGATGTATTTATTACTGATTTATGCATAAAGAGCTCAGTATTTAAGTCCGCACAGCTTCGGGTTAATATCGTATTCTATTTTGCGTATATACTTAATCTATCTTCTCAAATGGAGTAAACGACTGTTTGGGCTCAAAGTGGTTCCAGATAATATTTGCCAGTTTCCGGGTCAATACTTCTGCTTCATTGTCATCCGTCCAGCTCTGATCTTTATTGTTTTTCGTAAGAATACAAAAAACGTAATCGCCACCCGGTGCATTTACCAGCACCACCTCACCACGGGCGTCATCTATTGAACCGGTTTTACAAATAGTGCTTACGGTTGCAGGCAGCCGTGATAAAGAGCGGCCGTTGTAAAACTGGTTCTTCAAATAGCGGTACATTTTGTCGGAATATCGGGCATCAATTACTTTTCCCTCCCGGATCAATGTAAACAGCTGTGCCATTTCTTTTGGCGTGGTTTGTCCCCAGCCATATTTTTTCCAGATGTCCTCGCGGCCTGCTGTACGCGAGTTTACTTTTGTATTGGGCAATCCCAAATGATCCATAAGAGGATTGATCGCTGCACCACCGCCCGCCAGCTCCTGCAGCCAGATGGCAGCTACGTTATCGCTGTAGCTAAGCATCAAAGAGATCATGGTTGACAGATCTGTACGCGCACTGTCCTTATAAAACTGCATAAGCCCTGAACCGCCGTACGCCCGTTTGGCATTATACACAAATTCCTGTGAAAGCTTTAATTCATTTTGCGCGATCTTATTAAACACGCCTGCCAGTATAGGCACTTTTACAATACTGGCTGTAGGGAATACAGTATCTGCATGTACCGCCACCACCCGGTTCTTTTTTAAATGGTGTACGTATACACCGATATCTCCGTGAAAGCCGCTAATGGCTTGCTCTATCAACACTTTTAATTTTTTATCTTCTTTTTGGGCGTAGCCGATTGTGTATATAAATAATACACTGGCAAGCAGGATATATTTTGACATAATTAGAACGGGTTTCAGCAAATATAAACAAACTAACTTTTGCAAAAGAAACAAACCGGATCCGGCGTAGCTACCTATGTATTAATGTTAGGTAAGGAAGGATATTAATTAATAATGTCCCCTTTATTACTTGCCAGCTTCTCCTGCCATTTAGAGAGTTCTTCCGGTTTCAGCCTTGTCCAATCTGTTACCTCGCCAATGATCTTCAGCGGTGCCCCGCTGCGATAGGAACGGGTAGGGTTGCCCGGGAATTTTTTGTCCGTAACATTTGGATCATTTTCAAAACTCCCTGTCGGCTCAACGATATAGACCCGTTCGCGACCATCGCCTTTGGCCAATGCCGCAGCAAGCCCTGCGCCATTTACCAGGGCGGTAAAATAAATATGGTTCATGATAATCTCTGCCTGGTAATTAGACCGGCCACCTGCTGTCAGCAGGTCGTTCACCTGCAGATCTGCCTTTGTACCATGATAAAACGGACCTTTGTCCGGCAGCTGATCGCCTGCCGATACGGCCAGCCCTCGGTATTTTTTTTCATTGTCTGCATCACCCAGGGTTGCATAGCATTGCGCCATATTGGTGTACAGGGTGGGTAACGCGCTCTTCACCGCATCAGTATTAACGTTTAGTCCATGCTCCAAAGCGGTATGGAGCCAGGTTAATTTGTTAGGGATATCCTGCTGATGCCGGGCGATGAAATGGGCCGCGATAAATTTTTCAAAGTCATTGGTAGCTTCGTTCCAGGCTTGAAAAAACAGCCTTTTTGCTACCTCATGCTGGCCTTTTTCTTCGGTATCCAAACCTTGCATACAAAGCTGGATAACAGGATTGTTGGGATTAAATTCCATTGTTTATTTTTGGTTAAGTTGGGCTATTTTATGTTGCATGCTGTCCAAAGCTTTTAAAAAATATTTTTCCAGGATCTTCAATTCAGCAACTGAAAAAGAAGCAAAAAGCCGGTCAGTGTTATCCTGAAAATCCCGGTAGAGCGGCTGCAGCAAAGCCCCTATTTTCTCAGTATCCGGAACAACGATTACCTTACGACGGTCGCCTTCGGGATACTGCCGGGCAACCAGCTTTTTCTTTTCGAACCGGTCTATCAGGCCGGTAACCGCACCCGTGGTGAGGCCGGTCAGACTGGCCAGTTCACCCGCCGTAACCGGTCCTTTCTGTAGTAAGAATCCCAGGTATTTATGATCAGTGCCGGAAAGCCCGGTTTTCCGGCCCACTGCCTCGTGCATTTGAATAGAGGTATAAGCGTGTTGCTGGCTAAGCTTTCTTAATTGGATGACCCTGTCCTCTTTCATTATCTTTTTTAATAAATATCTTAGTTGCAAAGATAAATAAAATTATTGAAATCTATCAAAAAGCGGCGGGCTGGAGCTTGAAGAACCAGGAAGGAGTATTGTTAAGGCCCGGCTCCTGATATTCATTTTTGAATATGCCCTCTTTGTTTGTCTTGATATAGGACAGACTAATCTGTAGTTCCGTTAACTGTCAGGTCATTCACATAAATTACCCGATACGTAGCCCTTAAAGAGACTATTATAAATTGAATAGAGCCAGCAACTACTAACCGCGCTTCATGATATTTATCAGTCAATTTTTTTTAGTCAGGCTGCTTGTTATATCAATTTTTGATCTATATTGCGCCCGCAATTGCTTATGAGACAGATAGTTGCCATACTGCGACGTTCTTTTTCATGCGGCTACCTCTTAACTTTAAAATTTAAAAAAATGAAACGAACGGCGTTTTTAGCCCTCTGCAGCCTCTTTATTTCCGCTTTTTCCTTTGCCCAAACAAGTGTCGAGTATTTCGAAACAGAAAGCCACGGCAGTTCCAGCTTTACTGATAATGGGGTGATCTTTGATATCCTATCCCATGTAGGAGTATTTGACATCCAGGGGAGCTACCCCGGAACCGGTTGGAACGGTACGGCTATTGACAACCGGTATATTGATAATTCAGGTAGCGTAGCAAACGGAGCTTCGTTTAGCATAAAAACCACTTCCAATTTATTTAAGGTAAACCGGTTCTGGGTGTATTTATCAGACCATGCCCTGGAATTAAATGTAGCAGGCACACTGACAGTAACCGGTAAACTGGGCGGCGTCACCAAATTTACGCAAACCAAGACTACCGGGTTTGCCACGTCACTGGGAGCTACGAATGGCTATACGCTGATCGATATGACCAACCTGAACGGGCAAAACTATAGTAATATTGTTATTGATCAGTTACAGCTCACCCTGGGAGGTGCTTATACCTATGCGGGGCTTGATGCATTTATGTGGGTAAAGGATGCCAGTGTGATACTGCCTGTAAGCTTTGGTACTGTGGAAGCCGTTGTAAAGAATAACCAGCTTAAAGTAAATTGGGAAACCCAGACAGA
>DASVMC010000408.1:0-14011 GCA_036384555.1 Niabella sp.
CTTTTACAACAGAATCAATGGAAGCTGATTTACGCTTATCATCCGCTTCAAAAGCGTCTCTCAGATCCGGATGAACCAAATTGCCGGAATAAGCAGTACCAACCGTCAGCACATTATCTGAGCCAATGGGCATAAACTGGTTATTGAACGGGCTGCCAAGTACAGGAGAATAGCCTGCGGCATAGCGCACAGAAAAAATAATCTCTTTATTCATCTCATTTGACGTGCTGAATATATCAGCGTAATCAGGCAATAGCCCCACATTAAAACCAGCTTCATTCGAAATGATTTCATTCAGTTTTGCAGCAGCATCAGCATACTTACCCTGAGTCAGCAGCACCTCCCCCCATAATGTGATCACTGCAGCCTTTGTAACACGGCCGGCATTGACGTTATTCTGGGTATAGTAGTTTGGCAGACCGCCTGCGTATGCATCCGAAAGATCCGCAATAATCTGGTTATAAATATCCGCAACCTCATTACGGCCGGCCACATAGGCATCAGCAGGTGCGTCAAAAGGAGCAGTTACCAGCGGCACTTTACCCCATATCCTAACCATATTAAAATAGGTAAGTGCCCGGATGAATTTTGCCTCGGCTATGATCCGCTGCCTCCCGGCATCGCCTATCGTAACTTTGTCTGCATTAGCAATTACGCTGTTCGCCCTGCCAACAGCAAGGTAATGGGCAATCCAGAGAGAACGCACGCTCTGGTCAGTAGCATCAATATTGAGAGGATCCCAATTGGGAACAGAAGTGATCAGCGAATAGGAGTTATCGGTAGCAACGTCTCCTATCAGGTAATAACCCGTGTTGCCTCCCGAGCCATATACTTTCTGCAGGGCACTATACGCTCCGGTAAGCGCAGTGGAAAGGCTTACAGAATCCGTATAATAACCATTTACAAAAACCAGGGATGGATTACTTGTATCAAGAAACGATTTGCTACACCCGAACAGCAGGACCACGGGCAGTATTGCGATGAATAGAAATTTTCTGATATTCATAAAAAATAACTTTTGATTGCCTATAAATTAGAAACGTACATTTAAACCAACAATAATGGTTCGGGCTAAAGGATAAGCTCCCTGATCAATGCCCAGACGGTCACTGTCTTCTCCTCCATACATATTCACATCGGGGTTATACCCGGGATATTTAGTAAAGGTGAAGAGGTTCTGGCCTGCAACGTATAGCCGGGCAGTTTTGCTGCCCCCTTTTCCGAATATGACTTTTGTAAAATCGTAGCCCAGCGTGATATTGCTAATGCGAAGATAGCTGGCACTGTAGAGATTATAAGTAGAGAACTGGGCCAGCGGCGCCGGGTTACTAACTCCCTGCCATGCTTTTGCCTTTGGCACCCACCCGTTCCCCGGGTTGTCTTCTGATCTCCAGCGGTCAACTGCATAGCTAAGCGGATTATCTCCTCCCAGAAAGGTATTGGAATATCTTACCACGGCATTGGCAATATCACCTCCATATACTCCCTGCAGCACAATATTTAAATCAAAGCCTGCGTACCTGAAATTATTGGTTAAGCCATAAGTAAATTTCGGCTGAGGCGATCCGATTTTTACAATATCGTTGACATCTATTATCCCATCCCCATTCTCGTCACTGTATTTGATGTCCCCCACGCCGGATGGCTGGGCGCCTGTCCATTTAGGGCTGCTGGCAAGATCCTGCGCATTCATATAAACCCCGATTTGCTTCATTCCGTAAAAATCACCCAAAGAACCGCCAACAACATTCCTGATACTGTTCTGATAACCGGCAACTCCCAATATATTACTATAGATGGTCTGGTCACCAAGCAGTGAAAGTATTTTGTTCTTATTAAAGGAAATGTTGAACGCCGTGTTCCACTGGAAGGCTCCAACAAAGTTTTGACTATTCACAGCGAATTCAAATCCTCTGTTCTGGATTGAGCCTACATTTTGTCTTATTGTAGTAGCAAACCCAACCAGGCCGGGAAGATTAGCTGTTAACAGTAAGTTTTTTGTTATCCGCGAATAATAATCTGCAACTATCTGAATCCGGTTATTTGCCAGCCCCAGGTCAATACCCAGGTCTGTTTGTTCGTTGGTTTCCCAGGTCAGGTCTGCCAGATTAAATGAGCTTTGTCCAAAACCGGGTATAATTGTACCCTGCGCACTGCCAAATACATAGTTGGCAGCACCCATCTGTCCCTGCGAGCTGAAATCACCGATATTATAATTCCCCGTGCGGCCCCAGCTAGCTCTTACTTTCAGGGTTCTGATAACGTTTGACGGAACCAGGTTCTGAAAGAACTTTTCTTCATCAAGCGCCCAGGCAGCAGAAGCAGAAGGGAACGTGGCATATCGGTTATTCGAACCAAAACGCGAAGAGCCGTCTCTGCGAATAGCGGCAGAAAGCATGTACTTATATTTATAATTATATTGTACGCGACCAAAGGCCGACACGAGCGTATTTTCCCCATAGGGCAGTATGCTTCCGTTAAGTTGTGTGGTATTGGAAGGATACATCACTGTTTGATTAGTAGCTGTACCTACCTTGGAGTACACCGCAATATTTTCTGATGCTGTTTTTTGGGCAGCATACCCGACAACCGCATCAATATTATGATCAGCATTAATAACAGTTGAATAGTTCGCTGTATTTTCCCATACCCAGTTGTACCGGTTTCCTTTTGAAAGTGCGCTCTGCACATTCCCCGTAATAGGATTTGATAAATTAGCCAATGTATTATTGTCATAAGCCATTGTTGCAGGAATAGACCATAACCGGCTGTTTGAACCGTACTCACCGCCGAAACTGGTTTTTAATTTAAGGCCGTTAACAGGTTCTGCCTGCAAATAGGCGTTCCCGATAAGTTTAAACGCCTTATACTTGTCATTGTACAAATCCAGTATCTGTACCGGATTGTAATGCTGACCGTTAAAGCTTAGCAGAGAACCCAGGTTGCCGGGAGATGTGTTCGGCCAATTATAGGTAGATGCATAATCCCCGTTAGGCAGACGTACGGGCATTACCGGTGGCATCAGGATTGCCAGCGTGATAGGAGAACCTAAAGAAGGTGAGGGGTTTTGACCAAAGTTTGTTGTAAATGTGGCGCTGTTAACGGCTCCCTGTGCCGGTTGCACATCAGTCAGCGAATAAGAGGGCGCCATGTTTACTCCTAACTTCAACCAGGGTTTTAAATCGACATCTATTTTTGACCGGAAACTGAAACGATCATAGCCCGTATTCTTTAATATACCATCCTGGCCTACATAGTTTGCCGATATATAATAGTTGACCTTATCGCTGGCCCCCGATGTAGAGATCTGGTAGCTCGACATCGGTGCGGTTCTGAATATCTGATCCTGCCAGTCTGTATCAGCCAGTGAATCGGGGCTGTTAAAAACAGACGGAACTGTTCTGCCGGCATTTGCAAAAGCATCTTTTACATACTCAATATATTGCTCTTTGTTGAGCGTTTTAATTTTTTTACTCAGCTGCTGTGCGCCATAGTAAACATCCACATTAAATCTGGGAGCACCTTTTGTTCCCTTTTTTGTAGTAACTAATACAACACCATTACCACCACGGGAACCATACATAGCGGCCGCGGCGGCATCTTTCAGCACATCCACACTTTGAATATCTGCCGGGTTGATCTGGCTAAAACTGCTGGGGTCACTTAAGGGCACTCCGTCTACCACATACAAAGGTGCATTCCCTGCGCCTAAAGAGCCCATACCGCGCACTTTTATTTGCGGTGCATCGCCGGGCGCTCCTGTTCCCTGCTGGATATTAACGCCACTCATAGTTCCCTGCAGCGCAGTTAAAGCATTGGTAACAGGTTTATCAGCAATTTCTTTTGCCGAAACGGAGGCAATGGCATTTGAAACAGCACGTCTGGATGCGGTACCATAAGCGATTACCACAACATCCTGCATGTCGGTTGATTTTTGTAGCAAAGTAATATCCAGAATTTTAACGTCTCCTGCGACCTGCTCAAAATTCTGGTATCCCACATGTTCCACTACAATAACAGAAGACCTGCTATTAACAGTAATTTTAAAATTCCCTTTTTCATCGGAAGTAACCGGTCGCCCTTCGTTTTTAACGTACACGGTAGCCGATTGCAACGGAGCTCCTGTTTCATCGTGAACCGTGCCGGTAATAGTAATACCCTGCTGGGCTTGTGCTGCAGTCAGCAAAACCGTTAAAAATAGCGTCAGCGCCATTTTCATAAAAGTCAATTTACTCGTTAGTTTCATCTGCATATTTTTTAATAAATGAGTTATGCAATCGATTGCATAAAAGTGATAAAAAATTAAATAAACCGGTTAATGAGGTTCTCAAGGTATTCCTGCCGCCCGCTGATCATGGAAGGTTCCCCATTTTGTACGGCAAAAGTCCTTAGTGCTTCGAGGCTCAGTGCTCCTCTTTCAAACTGATTTCCTGCACCATTTTCAAAAGAGGCATACCGCTCTGCGCGGATTTGTTTTAAATCTGAATGCTGAAGAATGGCCTCTGCGATCACAAGCGCCCTGGCGAAGGCATCCATTCCCCCAATATGCGCGTAAAACAAATCCGCACTGTCAGTAGAATTTCTTCTGATCTTCGCATCAAAGTTGATACCGCCGCCGCTAAATCCTCCTGTTTCCAAAATGATCAGCATGGCTTCCGTCAGCTCATTAAGATTATTGGGAAACTGATCTGTATCCCAGCCATTCTGGTAATCACCCCGGTTAGCATCAATAGAACCCAGCAGACCAGCATCCGCCGCCACTTGCAATTCGTGCTGAAAGGTATGTCCGGCAAGCGTTGCATGGTTTACTTCCAGGTTCAGTTTAAAATCATCCAGCAGGTCATATTGTCTCAAAAAACTGATCACCGTTGCCGCATCATAATCATACTGATGCTTGGTCGGTTCACAGGGTTTGGGTTCAATAAAAAAGGTGCCGGTAAAACCGTTCTTTCGTGCATAGTCTTTTGCAAGGTGAAGAAACCGGGCCAGGTGCTCCTGCTCCTTTTTCATATTCGTATTCAGCAATGACATGTATCCTTCCCTGCCACCCCAAAAAACATAGTTGGCGCCCCCAAGCTTTATTGTTGCATCCAATGCCGCTTTTACCTGTGCCCCCGCATGCGCAACCACGTGGAAATCCGGATTCGTTGCAGCTCCGTTCATATACCGGGAATGCGAGAAAAGATTGGCCGTTCCCCACAAAAGCTGTATACCGCTTTCCTTTTGCTTCTCCAGTGCATAATCAGTGACCGCCTGCAAACGCCGCTCATTTTCAGCAATATCATTACCATAGTCTACCAGGTCTGTATCGTGAAAACAATAAAAGGGGATCGACAATTTGGTCATAAATTCAAAAGCCGCATCCATCTTGTCTCTTGCGCTTTCAACAACGTCCGTTTTCTCATTCCAGGCAAAGAAATGTGTGGGGCCGCCAAAAGGATCTGAACCGTTACCCGTGAATGAATGCCAGTAAGCACATGCAAACCGTAGCCATTCACTCATTGTTTTACCTGCCACCACCCGCCCGGCATCATACCAGCGAAACGCCAGGGGGTTATGAGATTCTGTTCCCTCAAACCGGACCTGGTTAATGGTGGGAAAATATTCTTTCCGTTCCTTACTAATATTCATGTCTGTATTTTAAATAATTAATCATTTCTTTATTTTAAAAATCGGATCCGGTAAAGTTGTTTGACGGCCGATCCGGAATGTGTATTCTCCAATCGCCACCTTCATTCTGACAAACAATACAGGTTAAATGCCGCAACAATCTGAGTGCAATATAAACTTTTTCATCAAAAAATGTAATCGATTGCATTTTTTGATGAAAAAAAAGAATAATTTTGTTTCAATGAACAAACAGACCACCATTTACGATATTGCCAGCAAGCTTAAGCTGTCTCCTGCTACTGTGAGCCGGGCGCTGGACAATAATAATTTGGTAAAGCCTGAAACAAAAGAAAAGATTCTTGCAATGGCCGAAAAGATGGGTTATCAGCAGAATTTACTGGCAAAAGGGCTGCGGAAGCAACAAACACATACTATAGGAGTTTTACTGCATGAAGTAAATAGTTATTTTTCAACTTCAGTACTCTCCGGTATTGAAAGGGTTACCACTCAGGAAAACTATGACATCCTTATTGCCCACTCCAACGAGAACGGGCTCCGGGAAATAGCCAATACAAGAAATCTTTTTAATAAAAGGGTGGAAGGTTTGATCGTTTCCCTGGCAATGACATCAACAGGAACGGAACATTTCAACCCTTATCTTAAACGCGGCATTCCTGTTGTTTTTTTTGACCGCGTTCCTGATGATACTGCATTCACGAAAATTATTGTGGATAATTCGCATACCGGATTTGCAGCCACAGAACACCTGATCCGCCAGGGATACAAACGAATTGCACACATTACAGCCAGTTTACAAAGAAACGTATATAAGGACCGCCATGAAGGCTATAGGAATGCTTTGAAAAAATATCATATCAATTACGACCCGCAGCTGGTGGCTATCTGCAGCCTTAACCGGGAAGATACTTTACATGAATTAAATAAGCTGCTTCTCTTTAAACCAGACGCCTTTTTTATTACCAACGATTTTGCTGCCGCTGTATGTATTGAAGAATTGCACAGGAGAGGCTTCAATGTTCCCAACGACTTCGGTATCGTAGGTTACAATAATGATGTTCTGGGAAGCCTGATAACGCCCAAATTGTCTACTGTAGACTATCAGGGCGTGTTAATGGGAGAAATCGCCGCACAGGAATTATTCAAAAAGCTAAAACTCGGCGATGAAAAGCAGGAGCCGGGTAAAAGCATGGTAATCCCATCCGAGCTTATCATAAGAGAATCTTCGGTTAAATCTTAACACACAAGTATTAATCGCTTTCTGCCTTCTATGCGGATCGCTATCTGTAAACTCACAATGCAATCGATTGCAAAAATTTAACGGCGCATTATTCGAACAGAAAACCAATTGAGACAACATAGGATTTTGAAAAAAAATTTACAGGGAATTGAAAAAAAATGAATTATTACTGGGTATTGACATTGGGACTTCTTCCATAAAAGTAGCATTGGTTGATGCGGTAACACGCCGCTGTATAACATCGGCAAGCGCTCCGGTGACCCAGGAACGGGCAATTATCGCTCCCCATCCCAATTGGGCGGAGCAAGCGCCCCAACAATGGTGGAACGATGTCGTCGCAGCTGTACGATCGACTGTAGAAAAAACAAAGACACCCTCAGACAGGATCGTCGCCATCGGCATCACTTACCAGATGCACGGACTGGTTGTAACAGATAAAAACCAGATCCCTTTGCGCAATGCAATAATCTGGTGCGACAGCCGCACAGAATCTCAGGCAAAGCAAGCCGTTAAAACAATCGGCGCAAAGCAATGCCGGGAACGGTTATTGAATTTCCCTGGTCACTTTACGGCGTCAAAACTTGCCTGGGTAAAAGAAAATGAACCGGATTTGTATGCCCGCATAGACAAATTACTATTGCCAGGCGATTATATAGCGCTACAACTTACAGGGGAAATCACCTCAACAATTCCGATGTTATCTGAAGGCATTTTCTGGGATTTCAAAAACAAAGAACTATCTGGGGACGTTTTAACCAGCTTCGGTTTCCCGTCTTCGTTTTTTTCGGACATACGGCCTGTATTTGCTGAACATGGCAGAGTCACTGCTACAGCCGCGAAAACATTAAATATTCCTGAAGGAATCCCGGTGACCTACAAAGCGGGAGATCAGCCGAACAATGCCTTATCCCTGAATGTGCTGGAACCCGGCGAAATAGCTGCAACAGCAGGTACCAGCGGAGTGATTTATGCTGTCACAGATAAACTGATTACAGATCAGATGTCGCGTATAAACACCTTTGCACATGTAAACCATACCCATGAAAAAAACAGGCTGGGGCTGCTCCTTTGTATTAATGGCGCAGGGATCAGCAACCGATGGATCCGGGATCTCATCGGCAAAGCACATCCGTATGAACACATGAACCAGCAGGCCGCTCAAATCAATATTGGAGCGGACGATCTGTTATTCCTGCCATTTGGCAACGGGAAAGAACGGATGCTGAACGGCCGGCAAACAGGGGGAGTATTTTCATCTGTTAATTTAAACAGGCACCGGGATGCGCATTGCTACCGGGCGGTGCAGGAAGGAATTGCTATGGCATTCCGCTATGGTGTTGATATCATGCGGGAAAACGGAACGGATATGAACGTAATAAAAGCGGGCAAGGCAAATATGTTTTTGAGCGATCCCTTCATTGAAGCATTTGTAAATCTTACCGGGCTTACGCTGGAACGTTATCAAACAGACGGCAGCATCGGAGCCGCATTGGGCGCGGGAATCGGTCTTGGAATATATCAAAATGAAAGAGCCGCTTTTGCAAACGCAGCCCCTCCCGAGGTCTTTCAGCCCCACCCGCAAACCCAGGAAAAATACGAGCGGATCTATATTCAATGGAAAAAGCTCCTGGAGCAGCACCTGACATAGACAAACCGTAAACTTTTCACAATTAAAAATACACTATGACATTTTACAGACAGGAATACAACAATAGGATTTTCAGTACAGATTACAGGGCTTGGTTATGTCACCAGACTTTTATATGAGCATGCGTGGCAATTCTCCGATTTAGAATGGAAGCAAAAGTCTTCTCTCCAATGACTTTTCAATTTTTAATTACCGCATTCAACCCGTTAAAACTGCAGTTCCCGGCATGGCGGATATAGAAGCCGATTGCAGGCAACAGCACGCCGGATATTCTGTTTTCCGGATAGGCTGTTTCTTTTTCCGGAATGACCGGATTTGATGCTCCTAATTTAACCAGGTCATAAAAGTATCCTGCGTGTAAAACTGTTCTTATTTTATGTTACGCAAATAGATATTCCCAAATTTTGAGCTCAATTCGTATACCGGTCCCTTGCCGGGAATGGCTGTGATAGAAGTATAAAATGTTTTTTCTTCTTTCTCGATCGGCTTCAGGTCAAAATCGGAATAGATCTTTCCGAACCGGTTCGTCAGTTTAATTTTTCCAACATTGGATTCTTTTAGTTTAGCGTCAATTTTGCCAAACTCTGTTTGAACGGTCAGTGGGCCGGTATAGTTCTGTACTTCCACCAATCCAAATTTAGATTTGACTTCCATATAGTCTTTCACAGGCAGCACAACTTCAATTTCAACATCCGCACTGTTGCTGGTATATGAACTCATTTTTTCATTTTTATGTGCCTCCTTATAGTTTTCAAAGTCTGCTTTACTTTCAAAACGCTTTTTTACACCATCCACCTCCACGTAATATTGCTGATCAATATGTTTGAAATCAATAGTATCAGCAATGATCAATTTCCCGTCAATGGTCTGATCCAGCAATTCAAAACGGTCGTTCTGCTTATTGTTGTTGATATTAACAGTTGCTTTAACATAGATTTCATCCTTGTTCCAGGTGCTGATTTTTACCTTCGGAAAATCAAACTGCAATAGTACCGGCTGATCTTTAGACGTTTTAAATGTTTTTTCAATGATTCTTTGTGCAAACAGAACCGGTGTAATACCTGACAATAGCAGGCAAAGCAATACCCTTTTCATTATGATATGAATTTTAAAAGGAAGAAATAAAAATTAAAAAAACGGAGACCTGTTTATTATGCTGTTTATAAGATTTAATTTTTACGCAGGTAGATTTTTCCAAAATTGGTTTTCAAAATCAAATCGATACCTCCTCCGTTGAGTGTTCCTGTTATATCTGAAGACCGGCTCCATTCCTTTAAACCCGTAAGATCTTCCCCGTCACTGCTCTTTTGATCTTTAGGCATTTCCCTTTTGATATCCAGACCATCTGCAGCATAAATGTTTCCATTTTTCGTAGAGATATTCACATGGGCTTTCAGACCGGAAGGAATGCTCACATCCACAAATTTATACACCGAAATCAATGATACCGGACCTTTTACCGTAGAAGCAAATTTAGCAGTCAGCTCTCCGTAAATAGTTTTCGCGTTGACGGGACCTGTAATATTGTCTAATGAAATAGCATTGTACATAGTACTGATTTCCAGTTCGCCTTTGAAATCCTTTATGTTCACGGGCCAGCCAGAGTTCGTGACACCCGTCACTGCAACCTTTAGGGACATGGTATTGGGTACTTTCATTGTAATGAGTTCTCTGTCTCTTTTATCTACATAGTCTACATCAATAATTCCTCCATTTTCCCGCACGCTCAGGTTCAGACCCGTATTGTCTGTCAAGCCGGAACCGGAAACTAATTTAAGCCCTTCTGCTCTTTCGTCTTTGTCTTCCTTCTTACGTTCCGGCGCAGAAAAAACAATTTCATTGCCATCATACCCTTCAATAGTTACACCTGAAATATTTACTTTCAATGTGCCTGTTTTTTTGGGTAATTTGAATTGACGATCCTGTGCATTGGTCAAGGAAACGAATGCTATAGACAAAATAATGGTTACTACTATTTTTTTCATTTTTGATATCTTATTATTTTAAAAATTGGCTTTTGACCGAAGCAGTGCCGCATAGGCCTCGTTGCGTACTGCATCAATATTTATTGGATTTTGGGTTATATCTAATAGCTGTTGCTTGACTCTTGTTGCTTCACCGGAAGATAAAGAAGCCAGTAATTCCATTTGCACAACAGGATCATCCTGTTTGGCAACAGATTGCAGGATCAAATTCTTTACAGTCTCCCTGTTTTCCTGTTTTTTCAGCACTTCCAGGGCGGCCAGACGTACATTGCTGTTTTCGTCATTGTTCATGGTATTGAAGAGCGTTTGTAAATCGCCGCTGGATAATAATGCCTCTTTTTTTCCGGAGGCCAGTACCGCAGCCAACCGGGCAGATGAACTTTCGCTCTGCAGCTCCTTTCGCCAGTCATTTGCTTTTGTGCCGGATGCTAATAGTGCTGTTTCGGAATCCATGGCGGTTGCATTTTTTTCTTTCCTCATTTTCTTCCTCTTTTTTACAACAGCTTGCTTTTGTGCCGGCTCTCCAATACCCGCGGCCATTGATTGTAGGGTTGCTATTGAATCTTTTTTCTCCGTGTGAACGATGGGCATTTCGGATCCCGGTGCCGTTTTATTCACTACAGCATTCTCCATTGTCTTGTTCCGTGGGAAAAAAACAGCAACACCAATTATAACAACAATTATTGCTGCTGCAACCCGCCAATACTGAAATTGTATGACCTTTGCCCGGGAGGCAACAACTGGTTGTTCCAACCCCAATCTGGACTGAATCTTACTGAGTACATCCAAATCAGGCTCCTGGTCGTCAAAATCGTCCCTGTTTTCGGATACAAATTCTTTTAAAATATCTTTCTTCATCTTATACGGCCTCTTTTTGTAATAGCGACAATATTTTCTTTTTGGCACGATGGTATTGCGTACGCACCGTTGCATGGGAAATTCCCAACAGTTCGGCGATCTCTTCCTGCGGTAACCCATCCATCACATAAAGGTTAACTACGGTCCGAAAGCCTTCCGGCAAAGAGCTGATCGCTTTTTTCACTTCTTCCACCCGCATTTCAAAAAGACCTTCGTTTACTGCTTCCTCCTCCACAATATTTTCATGGCAATCCTCAAAAACCAGCATCCGCTTGTTCTTACGTAAAAAGCTGATTGCTTTATTGATGGCCACACGTCTGGAAAAATTGCCAAAATGCTGAATCTGCCTACCTTTTATAATTTCCTGATAAAGCACAATGAACACTTCCTGCAGCAAATCCTGCGCCTGGGCAAAATCAGTCACTAAACGCAGAATAGAATTGAAAACCGTCTTGTTATAACGCCTGTATAGTTCGGAAAAACAGTCCGCATTGCCTTGTTGGCACAGCCGCATCAGCTCCTGATCTTCTAAATTTTTCGATAGTTGCAATACGTAGTCCCTGGTTTTCTGATTTTTTATTATTTATTCTGTTTTTTCAGTTCTCTGTATTAAAGGCGCAAAGTATTTTGAAATGTTGCATAAATTAGAAAAAAAAATTTAGACCCCTTTGCCACCATTACGCAACAGCATGCTTTGATACCGATTAGAAAACCCGGCACCCTTTACAGGACAAATAATACCGCGTTTATTCCGGCAGCAGGCAACGACAGCACAACTAGCTGAAAATCAGAAAGAAACATGCTTTTTGCGATAAAGCAGGTGACTTTAAACAGAGGAAACTTGGGAAAAGAAAGGAAAATTTGTCCGGAAACCAGGCGTTTTTTTACAGGATTCGCTTCTCTTTGCTGTACAGCTGCTCAGCGCACCATACAATCTGAAAGGGCGGGAAATAAAAAATATTGCACTTGTTTTATTATCAGTAAGCTGATCTAAAACTAAAATCCTTTTACGCAATGGCAGGACGCTGAGTTGGAGCGCGTAAAAGAATCTGTAAAACCTTCTTTTTTTTAAGACAGGCCTCCCCTGTTGCTATTGCCCTTTCAAAAAGGGTCATACAGATTCGAAAAAAAACTCACCTCTACTTATTCCCTTCGTCCTCCTTAAGGGTGATGGTGAACCGCACTGTTTTATTGGCCGGAAGTTTTGAATCAAAGCCTACCATCAGGGTGCCTTTATTTGGCTGGTTATAGGCGCCGTAATTATAGTTACCAAACTCACATTTATATTGAGCCGGGTTTTCTGAAGGTCGTATCGCCAGCTTTAGCGGCACATCAGAGCTGAACTCCAGCAGCACCGATTTTCCTTTTTGAGAAAGACGGATGGTATTGGGACCGGTGAGTTTTGCCGTAGCCGGGGTAACCATATTCCACCGCAAGTCAACAGGACGGTTTCCGGTTTGTAGCTGATCCTCTATCCTAAGATAGGAGGCATCTACAATCACAGCTTTGCGGGTAGCCGATTTCAGCTCATGGTCAAGATTCAGCACCGGAGTCAGGTCTATTTTAGCACCCTGCTCACTTCCTTTCTCAAATGTTGCTGTTATTTCCGCACGGCCCTGTACGTTATGCCGCTGATTATTGATGGTGAGGGTATTATGGTTTAAATTATTATAGCGGAACACGTCCCAGCGTTGAGAGTTTTGTGCCATGTTCCAAAGGTCTACCCCTTTTGATTCCAGGGTAATATAACTTTGCAGGCCAAAATCCATTGCCCACCTCAGGGCGCCGATATCGTATACAAAAGTACCCTGATCCATGTGTGCATGACTGTCTGAAGCACTACCGCCTTTAATGCCCAGATACAAGCCTTCCCCGTCCTTCCAGCTGGTGCGCACAATGGTTACCGGAGTAATACCCCTGCCATTAAATATTTTTTTCTCCGGCGCTTTAAAGGAGTCGTGCGGCATCGTTCCCGCAAAGATCAATGCCATAGGCAAAATGCGATCATCGTTATCGGTACCCCTGCGGGTATATCCTCCGCTTTTGATCAGGGACCGTTCGTGGGCGATGAGTGAAGGATCTTTTAATTTATTGGCAAACCAAAACATCGCAGGTGCGGCTCCGGGACTCCTGCCGCCATCATAATAATTAAAATAAAAACGCGAAGGACCCTCGGCAAAGAGCATATAATAAGCAGACTCCATAAAACCGGGCGCTTTTGACAAGCCATGATCGGAGCCCAGGGCACTTTCCAGCGCGGCGCAGAGCAGTACCTGGAAAGTGGTTCCGTAATTCCAGTAACCCGGCCCTTCCGGGTAATTACCATCAGGGGCATAGGCATGTAAGGGTAATACATTGGATTTTAATGACCGTTCAATGATGGCAATGGACGATTGCTTTTCTTCATCCATTATGGCCAGAGCTCCAAATACCAACCCGGCATTACACACGGAGTTCCAGTTATTATGCGCTGTAAGGAACCAGGCATCCTTATTGTCATAGGAAGGAGCAAACGCTTTTTCCAGAATGGCTTTGCGCACATTTTCTTTAGTGCTTTCTTTCAGATGATCGTACAACCAGTCATAACCGATGGCCAGCGCCATGGTCATTTCACCCACATCCAGAAAATGGGATGGGTTCCAGCTTTCAAAA
>DASVMC010000409.1:0-3785 GCA_036384555.1 Niabella sp.
GTCCCGAAATATCTTTATACCGTATCCGGCCAATACCCTTACCTGGTTGTTCGGCCGAATTATCCACTTCTGCCTGGTTCTGGAAAAGACCATCCGCTACAAAACCATATACAGATCCCCAGGGGTGGCCTGCAATTCCATCCTGTTTTTGTGCCGTACCCCCATAGATATAGGTTACGGAAGCGGGCAAATCATTTACTTTATTTTGATTATAAGCAATATTACCTGCCAATTGATACCTGAAATCTTTATTCGCTACACTATTATAAGCAAGCGTTAGCTCCACCCCGCTATTGGTTATATTTGCCGCATTAATATTTTGCTTGCCCCCTTCTCCGATGGTGCCTAAATAAGGAGGTGCTATCAACATGCCGTAGGTGTATTTGCGGTAAAAGTCCAAAGCGCCCGTCAGGCTTTGATGCAGCAATCCAAAATCCAAACCGATATCCGTCTGGGTAGTTGTTTCCCATTGTAAACTTGGATTTGCTGTTTGTAATTTGAAAAACCCGGATGGCAGATTACCGGTTTCATTACCACCAATGGCATAAGAAGTAAAATTATAATCTACACCGTAAAAAGCAACCTTATTAAGTGTGTTAATATTCGAAAGGCTTCCATTTTTCCCCCAACTGGCCCTTAGCTTTAAATCAGAAAGCACATTATTATCCTTCATAAAATCTTCCTGGCTGATGCGCCACCCCGCTGAAATGGCAGGAAACAATGCATAAGGATTATTCGAACCGAATTTTGAGGACCCGTCGTACCGCAAAGAACCGGATAATAAATACCTTGAGTCAAAAGAATAGTTGAATTTCCCAAAATAGGATAGCAAATTATACTTATCGCCTCCGCTACCACCATTTCCGTAAGCATTTATAATTGTATTGCCCGTTGCCGTACTGATATAGGCAAAATCGTAATCTTCAAAAGCCAGGCCCTGACGGCCAATTTGTGAGGTTTCGGTTGTATATTTATTTGCCTCCATACCCGCCAGAACATCCAGGTTGTGCTTATCCTTTCTGAGGTTATACGTCAGCGTATTGGTCCAATCAAACGCCGCTTCTCTCCAATACCATTGATCCACACTGTTGATAGTATTGACCTTTCCTCCTCCTTCCTTAAAGGTGAATTGTATATTACGATGATAGCCATCAGTATAGATCAGCCCTAACTGGGTACGAAACACAAAATCCTTAAGAAACCGGACACTGGCATGTACATCCCCGATCAACTTATTATAGTTATTCCCATTATCTTTATTCAGTGTCAATTCCCGCACCGGGTTCCAGTAATCATCCATACCAAGCGGTACGGAAGAACCTCCCCAGCCACCGGTAGTTGTGTACACCGGTACGATGGGCGGCTCTATCAATGCCTGGTGCATTTGGTTATTATTCCGTTCGATCAAATGCGAGGCCTCTAGATTCTCCCCAATGACAACTCTGTTATTCAGCAATTTATATTCCGTATTTACCCGGCCGGTAAACCGTTTGAACCCGGTGTAAATCTGTGTTCCCTGATTCTCGGTATAATTCAGCGAAAACAAAGAGGTGGCTTTTTCACTGCCGCTGGATACCGTCAACTGATGCGTTTGCTGTAATCCCCGCTGCGAAATGGCATCCAGCCAATTGGTATTGGCTGAGATCATGGTGGAATCGGCACTCAGGTATGGAATGGGATTTACTTTATCCAGTACCGGGATTCCGTTGGCATCTTTATGCCAGTCATATTTATATATTCTTGTGGACGTATTGGGATCCAGTCCTGTATTTACCGCCGCCTGCCACATTGCCTGGCCGTACTGCAGGGTGTTCATCATTTCGGGTTTGTTATTAAATTCGGAAAAACCCATGGTGGTGCTGTAATCTATTTTTGTTCTGCCCGCCTTACCTTTTTTTGTTTCTATCAGAATAACGCCGGCCCCGCCCTGGGTACCATAAATACTGGCTGAATACGCATCTTTTAAAACCAGTATGGAAGCAATATTCTCCGGGTTCAGGTCTCTTAAATTCATATAAGAGGGCACTCCGTCGATTACTATAAGAGGAGCTGTATTTCCAATATTTGTTAACCCCCTTAATTGAACCGCTACATTACCGGTGGGGTTACCGTCTGTCGTAATATGTAAGCCCGGTACTACCCCCTGCAGTGATTGCAGCACATTGGTAACTCCCTGTCCTTTATTAATATCTTTGGCCGTTACAGTAGATATGGCACCGGTAAGGTCAGCCTTTCGCTGCATCATGTACCCCGTGTTCACCACCACTTCTTCCATATTCTGGGCGGCCACATCTGTTAAAAGGGTAATATCAACCGTTCGCTGGTTCCCGGGAGCCAGGTGCTGGGTCAGGTATCCTACAAAGGATACTTCCAGCGTATCCTGCGCACTGTTCATTTCTACTACAAAATTGCCGTTCCGGTCAGTAGCAGTTGCTCTGGCATCCGGCCGCAATACCTTTACAGTAGCGCCCGGCACCGGCTTATTGGATTCATCCTTTACCGTACCCCGCAGCACCCAGCTGCTTGGCGGAATTGTATCCTGGTAGGTGTTTTTCACAAGGAACCCGGTTCCTGTAAGGTGGTTATTTCCATAAACGGAGTTATACCCCATCGAAATACCCAACCCGCTTAAAATGATCAAACAGCATCGCCAGGAAACACAACGAAATAGGTGGAAAGTTTTTTGGTTCATATTATATGATTAAAATAAATGGAAAACAATCTTTATTACCAGCCGTGATTAGTAAAAAATTAAAGCTTAATCGTTTAAGTAAATAAACTACACAATACCCTGGCAACCAGCTGTTGCTACTTATACCTTTACCAGGCCAGACGTATTCGAGTACGGCATCCCACACAACAGCAACCTTCAGCATGACACTTCTTCTGTTCTACCCGATCTGTTCACTTTTTTGCGATTTTATTCTCTGGATCAGTTATGCTGCTCATACAACCTTAATCGTTTAAGTATCTGATTCTAATGAAATTAACCGCTTCCAAAACACCTGTTACTACCGATGTGATCTGCAAAAACAATCGTAAAGCTTAATCGTTTAAGTAAATTTAGCTATTTTTTTATTACAAAAAAAATAAATTTTTATTTTCATAAGCCATTGAAGATGACCTGCTCTAAGAAGAATACCGGCAACTATTATCAGCTACTCCTCTATTTGTCTCTGGAATAAATCCCCGGACCTGAACCCTCGCTCTTTCCCACAGTCAGAAGCGTGCTTATTTTTTTACCTTATAGCCGTTAACTGCATAATAAAGGATAAACAAAAAGAGCGGAATAGGTACAAAAAAGCCCGTGGCCATACCATAGGTATCTGCAATAAAGCCCATCAAAGGAGGGAAAACAGCCCCGCCGGCAACAGCCATTACCAGGAATGCAGCTCCCTGCTTTGTCTGTGTACCAAGGCCCTTTATGGCTAAAGCAAAGATGGTAGGAAACATGATCGACATAAAAAAGAATACCCCATAAAGCGCAATCAAAGAGATCCACCCTTGTTCTGAAGCAACCAAAGGCAATAAAATACACACGGCAAGTGTATAAAATGCTAATAATTTTGCCGGCTTCACGTACTTCATAAAGGCGCTTCCGGTAATACGTCCTGTCATGAACAGTAAAAAACCCAGCGATAAAAAGTAGGGACCGTCCTGCACATCAAAATGCGGATGCATATCATGGTCAGTAACGAAATTGATCAGGTAGCTGAAAACCCCCGTTTGCGCCGCCACATAACAGGCCTGCGCTATAAAACCTAGCATAAAATGGCGGTTTTGCC
>DASVMC010000410.1:0-6378 GCA_036384555.1 Niabella sp.
ACCGGTAAGGTTTTTATTGCGCAGGTCAATCAGCATGAGGTGGTTATCCGTTCCATTACTGATAAGCTGGTATCCTTTGTTTATGAAGGCTTTAGCCATGGCCTGTGCATTAGCAACGATTTGTTGTCCGTATACTTTCCAATCCTCAGACAAAATTTCACCAAAGGAAACGGCTTTTGCTGCAATGATATGTTCCAGCGGACCGCCCTGCATACCCGGGAAAACCGCCAGGTCCAGCAATTGGCTCATGGTACGGGTATTGCCCTTCGGGTCTTTATATCCCCATGGGTTTTCAAAGTCATTGCGCAACATAATAATGCCACCACGGGGACCCCGTAATGTTTTATGCGTAGTACTGGTAACAATATGACAATGTTCAAACGGATCATTCAGCAAACCGGCGGCAATCAATCCTGCGGGGTGTGCAATGTCTGCCATTACCAGCGCCCCAACCTTGTCTGCCACCGCACGAATGCGTGCATAATCCCAGTCGCGGCTGTAAGCTGATGCACCGCAAATGATCATTTTTGGTTTTTCTGCCAGCGCTTTCGCTTCCAGGTCATCATAATCCACCAATCCGGTTTCTTTTACAACACCATAAGAAATCACCTGGTAGTGCTTTCCGCTAAAGTTTACAGGACTTCCATGGGTCAGGTGTCCGCCCATGCTCAGGTTCAATCCCATGATCTTATCGCCGGGGTTCAGTGCAGCAAAGAAAACAGCCGCATTTGCCTGGGCTCCGCTGTGTGGCTGAACGTTAGCCCAGTTCAGGTTAAAGATCTTTTTTAACCGGTCGATGGCCAGCGATTCGATCTCATCCACCACCTCACAACCGCCATAATAGCGTTTACCGGGGTAGCCTTCCGCATATTTATTGGTTAACACGGTTCCCATTGCTTTTATCACCGGCAGGGAAGCAAAATTTTCTGAAGCAATAAGCTCTATGCCATTACGTTGGCGGTCCAATTCCTTATGAATAAGGTCAAAAACAATATTATCCTGTTGCATGGCGCAAAGTTAAGGGTCTGGCTCTTTTGTTTCCATTCAATTTGTCCTGTTTGTCAAGATTTTGATAATTTCAAAAAACGGGCCGGCATTGGCGCCTGCTTTTATAATACAGGGCGTGTCTGCGCCTCCGCTCTTTTCGTCACCCGTTTCACGATAGAAGGCAATATCAGCCCCTGACCCAAAATGGTAATCAGTACAACTACCGTCGCAATAAAAATAATATCGTCCCGCATCGGGAACGGATGCCCGTTCTCCAAAGTTCTGGGCAAGCCAATGGCAATGGCCAGGGAAACGATGCCCCGCATGCCCGACCAGCTGATGATGACGCTTTCCTGGAAAGAAAGTAACGCGGTTGCCCGTACTGCCCGGCGGCTGTTTTGCAGTTTCGGATCATGATACCCTTTTTCGAGGCGCTTTCTTTGAGAAAAAACCCGGCTCATCCGGATCAATATGGTCACCAATGTGATCAAAAAAGCATATCCGATATAAGGAAGGAACAAGGCCCGGTCAATATTCCGGATCACTATAGGAAATTCAAGACCGATCAGGATAAAGATCAGCCCGTTCAACAGGTAAACGATCACATCCCACATGGTTTTTGACTGTTCCATAAACGACCGGAATCTTTTTTCCTGTTTCAGCATTGCAATCAGAAAACCAAGGATCACCACGGCTATTACACCGGACACATGCATCTCTTCCGCGATCAGGTAAGCAGTAAATGGCCCCATCAGCATAAAGCTCAGCACGGCCATACTGCTGTTGCGCACATACAAAAGAATCAATGTCAGCAATTTTCCAAGCAGGAAACCTACTAAAAAGCCGCCTGCCATTAATAGTAAAAAGGTGATCCCGGCCTTCCACCACACAAATAAAGCCCCCTGTACAGCTGCAATGGCAAAGCGGTAGGCCACTAAGGCAGACGCATCATTGATCAGGCTCTCTCCTTCCAGAATGGTAGTGGTATGCTTTGACAGCCCCAGGTTTTTTGTAATGCTGATCGCAGCCACCGCATCCGTAGCTGCCAGAATGGCCCCCAATACAAAGGCCAGGGGCCAGGTCATTCCGGGTATCATATAATGCGTTAATACGGCAACCCCCGCGGTGGTCAGAAATACCAGACCGATTGCCAAGGCCGATATGGTGCCCAGGTTCTCCCTGAAATCTTTAAAATGAATATTAAAAGCGGCATCATACAATAAGGGCGGCAGAAATAATAAAAAGATAATTTCCGGATCTATTTCCAGCGGGGGCATGGCCGGCAAAAAGCCGATCGCGATCCCCGCAAGGATCAATACAATAGGAGAAGCGATCCTGATTTTATCAGCCACTACCGTCAGCATTACCATAATCCCCAGTAGTACCAGTATGATTGTGTAGTTATCCATCTTCTTTTATGCTTTACCTGCAAATTATCATTTGTTTTTCAAGCATCCTAAAGAGGCTGTCTTTTTTACCGGGTACCCGTGTATAATGCCATGTCCGTCCCATAAGAAATATTTGCAGGAACGCGCCAATACCTTCAGTTATGTAACATTATAGTCAGCGGCCGTGTACGCTGATAAGGGATGAGCCTAAACAGTCTTTAAGCCCCATTCCTGTATCAACGGTTTCATTTCGCCCAATAGTTAAATAGTTATTTGTTACAACCTTGCGACCACAGATCCGTTGGCTATAATTTTTTTTCGATAATAAACTTCATCAGGGCCGCCGGACTTTTTAAACCCAGCTTCTGCATAATATTTTTCCGGTGTGTATCAACTGTGTAAATACTAAGAAACAACTGATCTGCTATCTGTTGATTGGTCAGGTTGTTTTTTAGCAATAAAACGATCTCCATCTCTCTTTTTGTCAGATTGAAGGGCTTCAGGAAACTATCCTCCCTGTCAAAAAGATTTTCTTTTTTAGGCTCCCGGTAAGGAAATGCAGACTGGTAGTTCATCACCAGGTAAATGGTTTGCAAAAGCTCTTCCTTGCTGCTGTTTTTAAGCAGATATCCGTTTACACCTGCCTGCTTTGCTTTATCTACAAGATGATCTTCGTTATAGGTGGAGAGTATGATCAGTTTAATGGCCGGATAGGATCGCTTAATATATCTGGCGGCCTCCAGCCCGTTCAAAACCGGCATATTAATATCGAGCAGAATAAGGTCCGGAGTCGTTGTTGTTAAAACATCAAGGAGCTCTTTCCCGTCATTTGCCACATCAATCACTTCAATCTGGGGTTCTTCTTTTAACAGCAGCCTGAGCCCATTGATAAAAAGGGTGTGATCATCTGCGATAATGATTTTTACTGGATCCATTGATTTTCTTTAAAAGGTATCTGAATCATTGTAGTTGTTCCGCCTTTTCCCGAATCTGTATTGATCGTTCCATTCAAAAAGCTGACTCTTGAGTAAATGTTTTTCAGGCCCATGCCCGGTTCGGCGCTTTGCCCGAAGCCGTTTCCATTATCCTCGGCCATCAGGGTCAGTAATTTTTCATGATACACCAGTTGTATTGTAGCTTCTGTAGCCCCCGAGTGTTTAACGATATTATTCGTCAGCTCCATAATGATCCTGTAGATCATGAGATCCTCCTGCTTGCTGAACTGATGCTTGTAGCCTGAATCATAAAACTGAAAACTGATTTTCTTTTCGGTATTTACTCTTTGATAAAATTTTTCTAATAGAACCTGCAGGCTGGTGGTCTCAAATTCCGGAGGCATCAGGTCATGTGCAATGTGCCTTGCATTATCAGAAGCGGTATCAATAAGCCGGTTAATAGCAACTTCCTGTTCCGGAAGCAGGTGAAAGCTTTGCATGGTCATTTTAATAGCGGCAAGATTTCCACCCAGCTCATCATGAAGATCTGCAGCAATTCGTTTTTGCTCCTGCTCCTGAGCGTTCAGAATTGCAGCGGTACTCCTGATCTTTTGTTCCTGTAGTTCGACGGCTAACCGTTCCTTTTCTTTTTTATACTGATTATACCGGTACATGAGTCCATAGGAGATAATGATAATTTCGACGATCAAACCCACCTCAAAAACAGATGGGGGAAAAACATGACGGTCCATGCCTATGAAAAGATTTCTTAAAACAACTCCTGCCAGGAAAAGCAACTGCCCTGCAAAAAGAAAGAGTGCTGGTTTAAATCCCAAACGAAAACTGTAGATACAAGCAATAATGATCAGTGGGATAGCTGCCAGCCCAGCCTCCTTAGTCGTATAAAAAACAATATTCTCAATTGTATTAGAGGGTTGACTATAAAAAACAGCAAATTGAATACCGGCCATCAGGAATAAGAACCATTTCAGGTACAACATGGATCTAAAAAGCATCTTTGACTTCCGGATATTGATCAAAAAGCTTTGTACCATTTGCAATAAAAAACCAATGGCCAGCGAAGCAACAGCCAGCATGCTGGTTGCCCTGTATCCTGCAAAAGAATCCAACCCCAGGAATTCAGGATCAATGCCCTCTTCCTTGATAACAAAAAGCAGCATCATGAAAATATATAAGGCGTACCATAAGTGGATCTTTTCTTTGAGCGTAAAAAATAAATACAGATTAAACAGGGAGAACAGCAATAAAAGCCCTGTAATGATCCCCATGAGATAATAAAACTTATGTTCCAGTCTTTGCATGGAGGTTGCTTTAACAAGTATAAACGAAACGCTTTTATACGCATGGCTTTCATCAATCTGTACCAGGAAGGTGTCAATGGATGCGGGCTCCATCCGTAATGAGAATGAAGGATGTACATACCGGTAAGCTCGTTCTGACATAGAGTACTGATAACCCGTAATGCCTGCTGTATTCCATTGCCCGTTCTTTTTCTTCCATAGCTCTGCCTTCCGTATGCCGAGCCCGCCCAGCAGCAAAACAAAGTTGCCCGCAATACTGTCTTTATTACTGATGCAAAACCGGTACCAATAATAGTGCGGATCATAGCCCAGGAAAATGACGGCTTTATGCTCAAGCGGCTCAAATCTTTTTTGAATACCGGGCTGTATAACAGAATCCAGGGAAATTAAAGAATCAGTTCGCAGGTAAGCGGTGGAACTATTGAGTGTTTTATAAGCTGTACTATTAACGGCATGGACATCTACAGGCTGAGCATTGCATATAGCAGCCAGAAAAATTAATACAATGAGCAAAATGATTCTTTTTACACCCATTACATCCCGTTTCAGTATTTAAAATACCTATTTTTTTGATACAATATTACTTTATCCGCCAGGGTTTAAAAATACCAAGTAGTTGGTATTGTAATAACCTTACCCTGAACATGATATTTGTAACAGAAAACGAAACAGGCTTATACAATTCTACCGGATAGTGTTCTATTAAAAAGTGGCTTGCTATTCTGACTATTGTGTCGTTGTATTTCCGGTGTGAAAGAATAGCAGAAAAGAAAATTCCCCAAAAACAGTGTGTGATTTAGTGGCGCAATAAGTAGAGAAGGAATCGTATACTATCAATCATTAACAGCAACCAATTAAAATCAAAAAAACAATGAAACATGCAATCAGAACAGCAACACTGCTTTTTACTGCAACTATATGTACTACAATAGCGACTTATGGCCAGAGTGTCACTACCACTGAACGCTCTCCCTTTCGCAGGGGATATATGCAGCTGGGGCTTAACCTGGCTGGCAATAAACTGAACAACAGTCTCTCACCTGAAGCCAATATTTTAAAAGGAAATCATGGTGCCAGCGCGGGAATTGTCTTTGAATTGGGTAAAAGTTATTATTTTTTAAAAAGAACACCCGGACAAAAATTTAATGTCGGGCTCGACTGGACAACGATTTCACTATCGTACAACTCCCTTAAAAAAGGCTGGGGCGACTATGCCCGTGCTGCAGGCGAACCCGATGCCGATATTACAGCGCCGATGATCGTGTCCTTATCAACCAAGCTGGGGCCGGTAGTGTCTTACAATCCGGTAGAGCAACTGGTAATTGACCTGAGAGGTCAGGTAATAGCAGGTATTAGCGGCACCACGCTTCAATATGAAGAGAGCAACCGTGGTTTTAATGCTTTTGACAAAGGTTCCAACAGCGACGAAGATGCAGGAATCGGCGATATTTTTAAAAATACTTTTTCTGTAAAACCCGGCTTTGGTATTACAGTAAGAAGGGGAATTGTGGGCCTTTCGTTTGATTACAGCTCGTACAAGCAATCACTCGACTACACTACCTCCGGTAACAATGCGGCTGCAGCAGCCGGTAAAAATGCCAAAATACCTTTTGCTTTTAAACAGCTGAAATTGGGCCTGTATTTCTAAGTACGGTTCCGGCTTTCCAAAAAAAGCCGGGATACAGAACAGACACAAACTTAAAAAATCACAGATATGAAAAAAATACGTACCTGCTTATTAGCGGT
>DASVMC010000411.1:0-3429 GCA_036384555.1 Niabella sp.
CCTGTCTGGGTAGTATCGAACAGATCGCGGCGCGTTATCTGGCTGAAGTATTGGCACAAAACCCCGATGGGCCGTACATTATTATTGGATATTCTTACGGTGGAATTGTAGCGTATGAAATGACGCGTCAGCTGTTGGCAAAAGGAAAAACCGTTCAGCTATTGGGTATTATGGATACGAACGTAAGTGATTTTAATCTTCCTGACGGCAAAAAAAGCTGGCTTTTGAAGAAAACCGCCCGCCAGTTTAAAAAAGCGCTGTTTATCGGGAAAAACCTGTTACGGTACCCGAAAGATGTGGTGGCTTACCAGTGGTTGATTTTTAACAGGAGATTTAATAAACATTACCGTGAGGAGCCTGAAGAACAGGTATATGACTATGATACTGCCGTGATGGAAGCATATGACAATGCGTATTGTAATTATAAAATGGCACCGTTAAATGTTGTTATCCATTTGTTTCGCGTGCAGGAACGTATCTATTTTGTAGATGATCCTTTATATCTTGGCTGGAAAAAGTATGCCTCGGGCGGAGTAGTCGTGCATGATGTGGCAGGAGACCACAAAACATTTTTATTGCCTCCTAACAATAAAAAGTTAATGAGTATTATCCAGAAATGTATAAAATAATTATATTGAATAAAATTTTAAAAATTGTATGAAAATAGCAGTGGTCGGAACCGGATATGTCGGGTTGGTAACAGGTACCTGTTTTGCAGAAACGGGCAATCATGTTACCTGTGTCGATATTGATAAAAACAAAATACAGGCATTACGAAAAGGAATTACCCCTATTTATGAGCCGGGCCTGGAAGTACTGCTGGCCCGGAACATCAAAGAAGGACGTATTTCCTTTACTGAGAATTTAAAAGAAGCAGTTGAAGAAGCCGTTGTGATCTTTCTGGCACTGCGCACCCCCTCTGACCAGGATGGTTCTGCAGATCTGAAGTATGTGCTTCAGGTGGCAGAGCAGCTGGGGGATATCATCACTGCTTACAAAGTAGTTGTTAATAAAAGTACGGTTCCGGTAGGTACAAGCGAGAAAGTAGCAGCGGTGCTTGCAAAGAAAATTACCCCGGAATTATTTGATGTGGTCTCTAATCCCGAATTCCTGAGAGAAGGTGTTGCTGTTGAAGACTTTCTGAAACCCGAAAGAGTGGTAGTCGGTAGTCAGTCCGATAAGGCATCTAAAATTATGGCGGAACTTTATAATCCTTTTGTAAGACAAGGAAATCCCGTTTATTTTATGGATCCGCGCAGTGCAGAAATGACAAAGTATGCTGCTAACTCTTTTCTGGCTTTAAAGATCTCCTTTATGAACGAAATGGCGAACCTTTGTGAAAAAGCGGGCGCTAATGTGGATTGGGTAAGAATAGGAATGGGTAGCGACCAACGCATCGGAAAGCGGTTCCTGTTTCCAGGGATCGGATATGGAGGCAGTTGTTTTCCTAAAGATGTACTGGCATTAAATTTAACGGCTAAACAACATGATTATGATTTTAGAATTTTGCAGTCCGTATTAGCAGTAAATAAAGCGCAAAAAAAGGTTATTGTAGAAAAGATCAGGAATTATTATCAGAACCAGCTTACAGGGAAAAGATTTGCAATATGGGGGCTGGCGTTTAAACCGGAAACCGACGATATAAGAGATGCTCCTTCGCTGGAGATTATCGAAGCCTTACTGGATGCGGGCGCTTCCCTTAATGTTTATGACCCTGTGGCCATGGAAAATGTACGCAACCGGTTTGGCGATAAGATCACCTATTCTGCCGGCCAGTATGAGGCGTTAGAGGATGCAGAGGCATTGCTGCTTTTAACCGAATGGAGTGAATTCAGGAACCCAGATTTTGATAAAATGAAAGAACTTTTAAAGACGCATACAATATTCGATGGCAGGAATGTGTATGCTCTTGATAAAATGGAGGAATTGAATTTTCATTACGAAAGTATCGGGAGGGAGGTCGTTCAGAAAAAGCCCTGATCGCATGAACTGGTAAATAGAACGATTAAGAATTGAGTACAAAGAGTAAAATAAAACCGGGTCATTGTAAATAGATGTGAATTTGGCGTTTTTATCGAAGAACTAGGGCGTTTCATCGAAAAACTGAATCTCCGGCCAATAAAAAATGTAGTTTTATTTTCAGAAGGTTGGTCCTTTAAAACTGATTTTAAGTTAATTAACACAACTGTAAAATGAACTCTAAGCATCTACTAATTGTTGACGATGAACCTGCAATTCTGAAATTGCTCCAATTTATCTTATCAAAAGACTATACTGTTACGCTCAAGAGTAATGGTTTGGAAGCCGTTCTTTGGCTGGAAGAAGGCAATAAGCCCGACTTAATTATACTTGACATTAATATGCCTTATTTCAACGGACAGGATTTCTTTAAGTCTTTAAAAGTGAGCGGATTATTTCAGGGGATACCTGTAATCATTCTTACCGGTCATACCGATGTTGACCGCCTTAAAGCCGAACTGGAATTCCCCGTGAATACCATCATCTCAAAACCCTTTAACCCAACAATCCTTCAAAATGCAGTCAAATCTCTCCTTACGCCAAAACCTGAAGTATACTAGATCCAGTATCGTTAATACTAATGAATTGGCTTACATAGGGAAAAAATATGTGAGTGATGTGACGTTGCCGCTCCAGGAGCGCCATGGATTCCTTGTTGACAAGTTTGAATCGATTGATGAATTTCATGCTTTTTTGAAAGACAGTTCCATCCTGGAGAGCCCGGGGGTCATTCTGGTGGAAGAGGATGACAATATGGACGTTCAGTCGGTACTAAGCGGACTCCGGACAAACCCATTAACAAGCGGAGCCATTATCATTTTTCTGGCCTCCAAAAGCCGGAATCCGGATTTTTACCGCCAGCTTAGGGTCAATGACAGCTATAACGCGCCTTACGACCCGGGAATGATTGCCGAGCGGATCAATTTTTTGCTGCGGTTAAAGATAGCGTTATCCAACAGTCCCAGGGAAAAGGAAGTGGCCGTCCCCAAATATAAAATGGCATTTGGAAAGCGCCTGCTGGATATACTGGTTTCAGCAACAGCCTTAATCATCCTGTCGCCTTTACTGCTGGTGATCGCCATTTTGGTAAAACTTTCGGGAAAAGGCCCCATTATTTACAAAAGTAAAAGAGCGGGTACAGGGTATAAGATCTTTGATTTTTATAAATTCAGATCTATGTCGGCCGATGCCGATAAAAAATTGAAAAACCTGAGTACCACGCATAATCAGTACGCAGGCACTGCCTCAAATGAACCGCAGGCATTTGTAAAAATCCTGAACGATCCCCGGATTACAAAAATCGGTTCCTTTTTGCGGAAGACAAGTCTTGATGAGCTGCCCCAGCTTTTTAATGTATTAAAAGGAGATATGTCACTGGTTGGTAACCGCCCCTTACCACTTTATGAAGCC
>DASVMC010000412.1:0-11983 GCA_036384555.1 Niabella sp.
GTCAAAAATACATTCATCATTCAGATCGATCTGAAAACGGCCACTGACCTCACTGGGCCGCAGGCTTACACTTTTCAGCTCTTCCTCAAAGGTGGTCAACAGTTCCTGTGCTATATAGGCTGCACGAAGCAGCCATTTACATTTCGGGCAATATTCTATTATTATTTCCGGTTTCATACAATAAAGTTAGAAAATAAACGCAGTGCTGTGTTTAAAAAAGAAGATCACAGGGCGACGGAATAACTATTCCAGCTGATGAGGGATTACAACATCGCTGATCTGCCCTGCCTTTTTATACCAGCCTGCTCATTGCAGCTGTCATCCCGTTACCGGCAGCAATTGTACCTGCCAGCTCCCGGTTCAGATTCACCACCTCACCAATAAGGATAACAGCGGGGTTGCCCAGTCCGCTGTGCTGCGCCCTGCGGGCAATATCTTTTACTTTACCCGTTACCATTTTTGCGTCGGGCCGTGTGCCATTCTGAATAATGACGGCAGCAGTTTCACCTTTCCCGGCTTCTATAAAAATATCCACGATGGACTCCAGCTTGCTCATGGCCATCAGCAGTACCACGGTTGCAGATGATTGCGCAGCCAATGCAATGTCTTTTGACAACTCACCTGACCGTGTGGTACCCGTAACCACCCAAAAACTTTCATTCACTCCCCTGCAGGTCAGCGGTATCATTTCCGATGCCGGCACCGCAAGGGCGCTGGATATTCCGGGGATCACCTCAACCTGCATTCCGGCAGCTATGGCGACATCTATTTCTTCCTGTGCCCGGCCAAACACAAACGGGTCGCCTCCCTTTAACCGCACAATATTCTTATAGTGCTGCCTGTACTCCAGGATCAGGTCATTGATCTCCTGCTGACTTAATGCATGACATCCGAAACGCTTACCTACAAATTGCTTAACAGCCGTATTTGGGGCATGCAAGAGCAATGCTTCATTTGCTAGTGCATCATATAATATTACATCCGCTTCCTGAAGCACCCGGATAGCCTTTAACGTGATCAGCTCCGGGTCCCCAGGCCCAGCCCCGATAAGAATTAATTTTGACATAATATATATTATAAATAATTATATTTAATATAATTTGAAGTAAAATTACTTTTTTATTGTATTAATTTATTATTTAAATCATATTTTACATATATTTGATGTAATATTTTATTATAAAACTATAAAATAAATAACATTTATATTTTTATAATATATCAATAATTGCCCGCCGTTCTTTATTTAAAAAATAAAATATTATGAAAGTTGTTGTTATTGGCAACGGCATGGTCGGGCAAAAATTCTGCGAGAAACTGACTGCACAAAAATTGGAAAACCTCGAACTGACCGTTTTTGGGGAAGAAACACTTCCCGCCTACGACCGGGTACATCTGAGCGCGTATTTTGCCGGTAAAACCGTTCAGGATCTGTGTATGAAGTCTATGAACTGGTATACAGAGAATGAGATTGATCTGCATCTCGGTGATCCTGTTGTACAGGTTGACCGCGATCAGAAAGTCATCACCTCATTTGAAGGAAAACAGTTCTCTTATGACTATCTGGTATTTGCTACAGGTTCGGCGGCTTTTGTACCGCCAATCTCTGGCATTGACAAAAACGGCGTATTTGTTTACCGGACCATTGAGGATCTGAACCTGATCTGGCGGCATGCAAAGGTTGCAAAATCTGCTGTTGTCATTGGTGGCGGGCTCTTAGGCCTGGAAGCTGCAAAGGCCATGCTGGATCTGGGTATCCCCGATACGCATGTGATCGAATTTGCGCCGCGCCTCATGCCCCGTCAGATTGATAATGATGGCTCTTATGTGCTTTCTGAAAAACTGAAAGCACTGGGTATTACCACACATACCCAAAAGAACACAGCAGTGATCCTGGGGAATGAGACCATAACAGGATTAATGTTTACAGATGGCAGTATCCTCAGCACAGACATGTTGATCATTTCCGCAGGAATTGAACCGCGCGATGAACTGGCAAAAAAATGCGGCCTGGCTACCGGACATCGCGGCGGCATTATAGTAAATGATCAGATGCGCACAAACGATCCTTTTATCTATGCCATTGGTGAATGTGCACTGCACGAAGGAGCTGTTTACGGGCTGGTGGCACCAGGCTATGAAATGGCCGAAGTGGTGGTACAGCAACTGAGTGGGAGGAATAAAGATTTTAAGGGATTTGATATGAGCACTAAGCTCAAACTTATCGGCATTGATGTGGCCAGTTTTGGAGATCCTTTTATCGGCAGTGAAGAAGCCCGCTCCATCATCTACCATGACAATCATAAAGGCATCTATAAACGGATCAATATTTCCAATGATGGCAGGGAATTACTGGGAGGTATCCTGGTTGGAGACGCAGCAGCCTATAACCAATTACAACAGATCTGTACCAACAGGCTGTCCATACCTTCCAACCCGACAGACCTGATCTTGCCATCCAATACATCCGCGGCTGACGCTGGCGATTTTGAGCTTCCTCCGGAAGTGTTAATCTGTAGCTGCGAAGGCGTAAAAAAACAAACCATCGAAGACGCTGTTACGCAGCGCGGCTGTGAATCATTTGATGCAGTAAAAAAATGCACCGGAGCTGGTTCCGGCTGCGGCGGATGCACACCGATGGTTAAAGATATCATTACTACTACATTGAAAAAACAGGGAAAGACAGTGCGCAATGTGATCTGTGAACATTTTGCCTATTCCCGCCAGGAACTCTATGACCTGACAAAAATAAAGGACCTGCATTCTTTTGATGAAGTACTGGATACTTTGGGCACGGGCGATGGCTGTGAAGTATGCCGGCCCGCCATCAGCTCCATACTGGCCAGTCTCTGGAACGACCTGATCATCAAAAAGGAAAGCGCTACCTCACAGGATACCAATGACCGGTTCCTGGCCAATATTCAGAAAGGCGGTACTTATTCTGTGGTACCGCGGATCCCCGGTGGTGAGATCACACCGGAGAAGCTCATTGTCATTGGTGAGGTTGCCAAAAAATACAACCTGTATACCAAGATCACGGGCGGACAGCGGATCGATCTTTTCGGGGCGCACCTCAATGACCTGCCCCTGATCTGGGAAGCGCTTATCGCCGCAGGATTTGAAAGCGGTCATGCTTACGGAAAGGCCCTGCGCACCGTAAAAAGCTGTGTCGGCTCCACCTGGTGCCGTTTTGGATTGCACGACAGCGTAAGCTTTGCCGTACGTGTGGAAAACCGGTATAAGGGATTAAGGGCGCCGCATAAGATCAAATCAGCCGTTTCCGGCTGTATAAGGGAATGTGCCGAAGCACAATCCAAAGACTTTGGCATTATTGCCACCGAAAAAGGCTGGAACCTGTATGTATGCGGTAACGGCGGCTCCAAACCACAACATGCGTTGTTACTGGCCGCGGATATTGACTCCGAGACCTGCATCCGGTATATCGACCGGTTCCTGATGTTTTACATCAAAACCGCCGATCCGCTTACCCGAACGGCCACCTGGCTGAATAAAATGGAAGGGGGCATCGACTACCTGAGAAACGTAGTGGTGCAGGACACTCTGGGTATCGCCGCCGAACTGGAGGCACAAATGCAGACACTTGCAGATCACTACGAGTGTGAATGGAAAAAAGCGGTGGAAACACCGGAGCTGCGGAAACGGTTTACGCATTTTATCAATGCACCTGAGACCAAAGACCCCACCGTAGTATTTGAAACAATGCGGGGACAGAAGAAAGCCTCCGCCTGGTAATCTCTTTTCAAACAAAATATACAGTATGGAAAAAAGCAACTGGATCTATGCCTGTAAGGCAGCAGACATGCCGCACAACGGAGGGGTGTGCGTACAGTACGGAACGGAGCAGATCGCTCTTTACTATTTCACCCACCGTGATGAATGGTATGCCACTCAAAACCTTTGTCCGCACAAAAAACAAATGGCACTAAGCCGGGGTATGCTCGGTTCGCAGCAGGGTGAACCCAAGGTGGCCTGTCCCTTCCACAAAAAAACCTTCTCGCTGGCCACCGGGGATTGTCTTAATGATGAAACCTGCAGCGCCATTAAAACCTACCCGGTTAAAGTACAGGAGGGCAATATCTTTATTAATGTAGCCTCCATCTTCACTCCCAACCCTTCAGCACATTCAGCATATGAACCACAATAAATACAAACTACTGACACTGGCAGCAATCCTGCTGCTGACAAAAGCCACTACCGCGCAAACCGTATCCCTCTCCAAAACCAGCGCCTCCCTGTGGGACGGCATGGTGGTAGCGGGTTATGTGGACGACGGTACCTTTATCAACTTTGGAGGACCTGCCGTTAAATGGACGCACAAACCTTTTTGTATCAGTCTCGGCATGCTGCCCTCACTGCGCATTAAGGAAGATAAGGTTACGGGTAACGCCCCTAAAAACAACACGGTCACTCCATCGCTTGGCTGTGGTCTTACCGCCTCTTACAAACACCTGGCCCTCCAGTTGCCGTTGTACTACAACGCCAAGACCGCTGCCGCAGACGGAAAATGGCATGTGGGAGCAGGCCTGGGTTACAAATTTTAAAACTGCATCTATCATCAAACTAAAACCCCAATTATGGATTACAAAAAACCTGCAGAAGTAATTGCTCTGATGATCCAGGCCGGTACCGACAAAGGCAGGCTTGGCACTACCGATCTTTTTGTAAGAGGTACTTTGTCCGGCATGCTGCTGGGTATCGGCACCACGCTTGCCGTTACGGGCAGCGTTCAGACCGGTATTCCTATTGTTGGCGCGCTGTTATTTCCCATATGTTTTGTCGTAGTGGTATTGATGGGGCTGGAGCTGGTTACCGGAAACTTTGCCCTGTTGCCTGCGGCCTATTTTCATAAGAACCTGCCGATGCCTGTACTCCTGCGCAACCTGGCTATTGTGTATGGCGCTAATCTATTTGGCTCACTGCTGTACGCCTTCCTTTTCTGGGCATCGGTTACAGGCTTCGGGCAAACCCATACCTCTCCTCTGATACCTGCCATTATCAAAATTGCGGAAGCAAAGACGACCGGCTATGGCCAGCTCGGAGGTGCGGGCATTGCCACGGCTTTTACCAAAGGCATTTTATGCAACTGGATGGTGACCATGGGCGTGGTACTGGCACTTTCCTCCACCTCCACGATCGGCAAGATACTGGCTGCCTGGATCCCTGTATTTATGTTCTTTGCCCAGGGTTTTGAGCATGCTGTTGTAAACATGTTTTTAATACCCGAAGGCATCTTGCTGGGTGCTCCGGTAACGGTTAATGACTGGTGGCTGTATAACCAGATCCCGGTAACGTTGGGGAATATTGTTGGCGCTTTATTATTTACAGCGGCGGCTTTATATATTACTTATGGCAGAAAAAAAGAGCCGACAGCTTCTTCAACCATACGGCCGCAAACACCGAAAGCTATTATACAGGAACAGCAGATGGTCTGAAGGATGTTATCTGTGTATCATATGCCTGAACGGCCCTTCGGGATTCAGGCGGCCAGGCGCCGCAAACTGCTATTACAAGTATTGCGAGAAGTCAATAAATAACAGTAACAAGAGCTTACTCTTGTCATTCGAATGTTCGGTTTTAAAGAATTTATTTTTTCACTTTTATTGACCTCACTCTGACAGGCTGTTACTGCCAGGTGCCGGAAGTTCGTTACAGCTAAGCGTGCAGATAAATCTATCATCTTATGATGATCTACCTGAAGAAGCCGTCTCAAAAGTTAAAGAGACGGCTTCCTTAAGAATTCTAAAACCGGGAGCTATTTCCAGAGTCCCGTTCCGCAACAAGACAACCGGTAACTATTGCATTCCTGCTTTTTCAAAGGCTGCCTTTGCTTCAATCATCATGCAGGCGCTTGCCTGCGCCGTAAGCTGTGCTTCACCTACCGGAGGAGCGATCCAGGAAGATCCAAAAAGTAATGATTGTTTATAAGTTGCCTTTGTCCAGATATTTAATGCGTTATTATTAAAAAAGTTAACAAACTTTCTTTTATAATCTGTATTCAGCTCCGGTTCCTGCATCAGCAGGTAATAATAACGGATAAAAATACCTTTAAATAACGCATTATCACCCGATCCTTCATCCCGGAGCACATTATTACCCGTATCAATACATTTGGTAATGGTATAATTAGCACATTTCTGTGCATCGTTAAGATATGTAACATCACCTGTAATATTATACAATTCAACAGCGGCTCCGATAAATGTTCCTGTATTATACGTCAATACTGCATCATTGATCACTCCCGATTCTCCATTGATATTATCATAAATACCTCCGGTGGCCCACTCGTAAAGCGTATTCTTTTCCCATTCGTAGATCTTCTGCGCCCACTGCCTGCATGAGTCCGTTTTTGTAATGTTATAAAGCCGGGCTGCTAAAATAGAAGCCGGCCCGTTAGAACAGGCGTTTTTACTGTAGACCACATCCTTTTTCCAGGCTATACCACCCGATGCATAATCATCATTCCAGCCGCTAATGATATCGTTCCACAGATCTTTTGCGGCATCAAGATATTTCTCATCTTTTGTAACACCATACAGCCGAAGAAAGGTAAGCGCGTTCCATTCCATATCATCATAAAAAACATTATGATACGTATTTCCGTTCTTACTCTTAATGCCGTTGAACCATTTATCAAAATAAGCACTGTACTTATTATCATTTGTTCTGATAAAAGCATCAATAAGTACATCCATGGCATGCGCGTTGGGCCAATATTGAAAACCCATGTCAGACCCATTACTTCCGTAATTAAAATAACTACCTGATGCATTCCAGAACTGACCTGTAAGCGCGTTGGTTGCACTATCAGCCGCTTTATTCCAGTCGGTATTATCGGGTTCTCCATAAGTGTATACATCCTTTACTTTTGTACAGGAGAACAAAAGGCAGACCGCTGCAATAATTAATATAAATCTATTCTTTCCCATCATGGCAATTTAATTTACGGTTACAGAATGGGTGTAAGGAGCCGTCCCCTGCAGGAATAGTGTTATGGTTGTGGATTTGCCATCCACTGCATCAATAAACTTCCACTTATCATCCCATTGCGATGTATTGGGAAGTACTCTTATATAATAATAAGAAGCAGGGGAGGATGCTGTTGGCGGGCTGTCTGTGCCGTTTACGGTACCCAGCTGAGCAATGGCTCCAACTCCGTTAGCAATGGTCTGCATCTGGAACTTGTAGCGCTGATCCCTACCCCATGATTCCTGCTTAAAGTTAATAACCCCTGTGCCTTTCCAGATTCCTTTGCCCTGGTAATCCAGATTCAGGATCACCGCATTGCTGGGGCTGAAGAACAGGCCCATGCCTGTAATTTCCGTATAGCTGACAGAGGCGGTATTAAAGTCAAGATTGATCCGGTAAATGCCTGTTTTGCCGGCGGTGATGGCATCTGATCCGCTACTTTCTTTTAAACTGCTTCCATTATCGGAATAAAATATGCGGGGAGTGCCGCTGTTCCGGTCAGTAAAATAATACTTTTTACCGCTTTCCAGCCTGGTATATATTTCAAACTCTCCGGCGGCATTGAGCTTAAAGGGCTGTGCCGCTGATAAATTATCCCCCCCTTCTGAACCTTCACCGGTAATGTATACTTCGTCCGGCAGGTCAGAAAAGCCCTGTAAAGCTGTTAGAGTAAGCAGATGTGACTGATCGGAATTTACAACATTGATTCCGCGCGAGGCATCTACCGTCCATTTTACCTCACCGGTGCCGCCAGGCTCGATACCGGCAAGCGATGCTATCTTATTCAGTATCTTATGCGTAATGGTAGCACCGCTGGAAAACCCGTTATTATCAGATACCACTTTATATAAAGGGTTGGAAAAATCCCCATCCTTCTTATCAAAAACCACTTCATATGAAGGAGCGCCCCCATCTTCAGTTTTAACAGCTTCCCATTCAAAATAAAGCGATGCGGATGCTGAAGCCAATAATTTAACAGCCCTGTTATCAACCGGCGAATACAATGTTTTAACCGGCATTACCGCAGTATCCTTAAAATTCATATCGTCTTTTTTGCAGCCCAGCAGGTATGTTGCAATTAAAAATAGACCGATAAATTTTAGTATTATATTTTTCATGTTCCTTACTCTTTTAAAATAAAAAAAATTAGTTGCCGTAGCCCGGGTTATTCGGCAAAAGGTTTTTGTTCAGATCCATTTCTGACCTGGGCACCGACCACATATAGTCGCGGGCCTCATCAAATTTCCGGGTGTCGAGCTGTATATAGGCCGTACTGTTATTGGCAAACTTTGCTCCGTGCACCGCGCCGGCAAGGTATTGTGTACCGGCTTTCCAGCGTACAATGTCATAATATCGCAGTCCCTCTAATGCCAGTTCGCTGCGGCGTTCATTCCTGATCACTGTACGTATTTGCGCAGTTGATAGCCCTGACGGATATTCCAGGGCTGCAGAGTTGGTAAAGCCGGCTCTTGTACGTATAGCTTTAATAGTTTCATCCCAGCCGGCTGCATTCAACTGTCCTAATTCCAGTTTTGCCTCTGCATTCATGAGCAATATATCTGCATACCGGAACATGATAATATTCAACCCCGACTCAAGTGTTGAGTTTGCCTTCACGTCATAGTATTTTTTCATATAATAACCAGTGGCTGAAGCGTTGGAGCTGGCTCCAGTGTATTCATCCGGTGTTCCGCTTCCCGGCTTAATATGTATAGTGATCGTGGAGCCATCCGATTTTTGTATCTGGCCACCATCGTACACGATTGTTGCCGCCAGACGCGGATCCCGGTTTACATAGGGATTATTTTCATTATAAGACGGATCTTCTTTAATAGTTTTACCGTTCAGCAGGATATAATTATCTACCAGCTCCTGTATGGGTGCATAGGCATTCAGGCGTGCACCAAGCGATAAAGGCGCTGCGTCATAATATTTCGACCACGTTTTTTTATCGATCAGATATCCATAATCCAGGATCACCTCGCTGTTATATTCATTTGCCACTGTAAATAAACCGGCATAATCCGGGAACAGACCGTATGATCCAAACTTTTCCTGGTGATGCATCAGGCTATCCGTATAATCCGCTACCTTCTGCCAGTTGCTCTCATACAAATATGCCCTCGCCTGCAAAGCACAGGCTGCGCCATTGGTAATCCTTCCTTTATCCAGGCCTGCAGCCCGGGGATCTCTCATTGGAAGAGTCTGCATCACTTCATCGAGCTCCTTATGTATAAAAGAAAGAATATCGGCTTTTGAAGTCCTTACAATAGTTTTTGATTCAGCCAGGTCTATATCAGTTGTCGAAAACGGTACCGCGCCGTAAAAGTTTACCAGGCGGAAATAAATGTAGGCTCTTATAAAACGTATTTCGGCAATGCGGCGCGCTTTGAAATCCGGATCCATATTGGGTACCCGGTCCACATTCTGCAAATAAATATGGCAGGTTTTCAACCCTTCATAAGCCGTTTTCCATTCATCCTTAAAACGTCCTAAAGAAGGATCAGCGTTGCCATTGCGGATCACACGCTGATCGGTATTGGACCGGCCTTCGAACACATTATCGCTTAGTGCCTCATCGTTCCACATCTTATCCGCAGAGTACAGCTGGTTGTAGGCCATGTTTACCATCAGGTCAGCATTCTCAACGGACAACCAGAAATTTTCATCTGTATATTGATTGGTTGGCAACAGATCCATTTTGTTGCAATTGCTAAGGATAATAACCAGGAAGCAGAAGGCTATTACCCGCGTAAATTTTAGACTCTTCATAATTATTATCTTTTTAAAATTGAATATCCAGGCCAAAGCCATAATAGCGTAATGTGGGGTAATTGCGCGCGCTGTTTGCGGCACCGTTCATATTACTGTCAAATTCGGACGATTCCGGGTCTACCCATGATTCCTTACTAAGCGTTAACAGGTTTTGCGCATTCACATAAAGCCTGGCTTTTTTGATACCGGCCCGCTCTGTTACTTTTGACGGCAGTGTATAACCTAACTGAATATTCTTAAGGCGGGCATAAGCACCATTGAATTTGAACAGGTCAGAGCTGGTATTATAATTATTCTGTCTTGATGAGGAGCCTGCCGCTGTAAGCCTGGGCCAACGCGCATCCGTATTGGTCTGCGTCCAGAAGTCCAGCTGGTGCTGATAAATCACATAAGAATAATTTTCATGAAATGGTTCCACAAGCTCCCCACGTACCATCATATCCCGCTTACCCACACCCTGCCAGAACATAGAGAAATCGATCCCTTTAAATGCAACATCATAGGTAAAACCAAAGGTATAACGGGGGAAAGCATATCCCAATATATACCGGTCTTTTGAATCGATAACGCCATCGTTATTACGATCTACATATTTTACATCCCCCGGCCGGAGATCGGATGCGCTCATCCCTACGGGCAGCGCGGATGTCTCAATTTCCTGCATCGACTGGAAATAGCCATCGGTTTTTAACCCGTAATATGCATTAAAAGGGACCCCTACACGAATAAGCCTTGCTATATTATCGGATGTGCTGATCTGCTCAAAGCCTTCAAATTTAGTTACTTCATTCCGGGAGTCGCCTACATTCGCCAATAAGCTGTGGCTAACTGCCCCGGTTTTAAACTGATATCCTACATTTACTTCCCAACCCATATTCTTCATAGCGCCTACATTATATGCATCCAGCTCTGTTCCAAATGCCAATGGCACTACGGGTTTTACCAGTATGTCTTTGGTTACTTTGTGAAAATAATCGAAGGAAACAGTGAGCTTGTTATGGAAAAAACTAGCGTCAACACCAATATTTGCAGTACGGGTAGATTCCCATCTCAGGTCTTCATTGCCATATACAAATCCTGCTGCCGCTGCGCTGCTGTCACCGGACACATAATCATTAGTATATATACTATACCGGGTCATGTACTGGTAATCGTCTATATTTTGATTCCCGAGTACCCCATAGCTTCCCCGTATTTTTATATCGCCAACCGTATTCCTGTAGCTTTGCATAAAAGCTTCGTTGGTCAGACGCCAGCCAGCAGAAGCCGAGGGAAAAAAGCCCCACCGGTTTTGCCTGGCAAATTTTGATGAGCCATCGTACCGGAAACTCAGCTCGGTATAATAAGTATCACCGAAAGAATAACCTACCCGGCCAAAAAGAGAGTTTAAACTGGTCTGTGTGGTACGATCAGGTGTTAAATAGGTATTATCCTTATTCTCATCAATAATTGTTCCTGATGTGGGCACGCCTAAGATAGAATCGGTATACCAATAGGTCGTCTTGCTTTCTTTTCTGGTAAATGATTCGTTGGAAGCACCCAGCAAACCTGTTACGGTATGTTTACCAAACGACTTATTATAATCCAGCATCAGCTGGTAATTCATTAAAGTGGTTTTACCGTTGTAATCCCATGTTTCCCTCTTAGGGTTCATGGTAAGCGAAGGTTGCCCGGCATCAGCGCTGCCATACAAGGGAAACTCAGTCCTGCGACCAAACTGCGTATTTGCATAAATATCCGATCCTACCACGCCCTTAAGCTTTAACCCCGGCAACAGCTTTACTTCAAGATTCAGGTTAATATTAACGTAATCGTTATTATCTTTTATAGAGCCGCCCTGCCTCAGTTCACCTAACGGGTTCTGATCGGTAAGCGCGTTGTTCACCAGGTACTTCCCGTTATCTGCCTGCATCCGGTAATAATAATAGGGAGGTATCCGGCTGGAGTTGATAATGGCATTGGTGGATGTGGTATTAATATTGTTGTTCCGTGTATAGGCTACAATGGAGGTAAACTTGAACCTGCCGAATTCGGTAGTGATATTGGAACGCAGGTTGAACCGCTGAATGCCATAGTTACCAATAAAGTTGCTTTGCTGGTCATAATAACCACCGGAAAAGAGATACGTGGTATTTTGGCTGCCACCTGATATGTTGAGGTTATAATTTTGCTGCAGCGCCGTTTTCAGGATCTCATAAAAATTCCATTTTTCTTCATT
>DASVMC010000413.1:0-8862 GCA_036384555.1 Niabella sp.
TCACCCAGGTGGCCCATTCCACTAAAGAAGACCTGGAGTTAGCCGTAAATGCGGCAGACAAAGCATTTAAGACCTGGGGAAAGACCTCTTCCACGGAACGAAGCATCATCCTGAACAAAATAGCGGATCTCATGGAGCAAAACCTGGAATACCTTGCTGCGGTGGAAACAATCGATAACGGCAAGGCTATCCGTGAAACGATGGCGGCGGATATTCCCCTGGCCATTGATCATTTCCGTTATTTTGCCGGTGTGATCCGCGCTGAAGAGGGTTCGCATAATGAGCTGGATGAATATACAGTTTCTTTAATTGTTGAAGAGCCCATCGGGGTGGTGGCCCAGATCATTCCCTGGAACTTTCCCATTTTAATGGCGGTATGGAAGCTGGCGCCTGCGCTGGCTGCGGGTTGTACGGTGGTATTAAAACCCGCCGAGAGCACGCCCACCTCTATTTTAGTATTAATGGAGCTGATCGGTGAACTGATTCCGCCCGGTGTTGTAAATGTGGTAAACGGTTTTGGTGCTGAGCTGGGCAGGGCGTTGGTAACCAATCCTAAAGTTAAAAAAGCTGCTTTCACCGGTTCTACTGCCACCGGCCGGCTGGTAATGCAGTATGCCACTGAAAATATTATTCCCGTGACCCTGGAACTGGGCGGAAAATCACCCAATGTTTTCTTTCCATCCGTGATGGCTGCCGATGATGCCTTTTTAGACAAAGCCATTGAAGGCGCGGTTTTATTTGCACTGAACCAGGGAGAAATCTGCACCTGCCCCTCAAGGCTGCTGGTGCACGAAGCTATTGCAGACAGGTTTGTTGAAAAAGTAGTGGAACGCACGGAAGCGATCAAAATGGGCAATCCGCTGGACACGACCACTATGATGGGAGCACAGGCATCCAGGATCCAGTTTGACAAAATTTCCACTTATCTGAAACTGGGGAAAGAAGAAGGTGCTGAAGTGCTCACCGGTGGCGAACCCAAACAAATGGAAGACGATCTAGCAGACGGTTTCTATATCCAGCCTACGATCTTCAAAGGTCATAACAAAATGCGCATTTTCCAGGAAGAGATTTTCGGCCCTGTACTGGCGTTTACAACCTTTAAAGATACAGAAGACGCCATTGCCCTTGCGAATGATACTTTATACGGATTAGGTGCCGGCGTATGGACACGTGATGCTCATGAAATTTACCAGGTGCCCAGGGCGATCCAGGCCGGAAGGATCTGGATCAACCAATACCACGCATATCCAGCGGGTGCACCTTTTGGCGGCTACAAGCAATCCGGCATCGGCAGGGAAAATCATAAAATGATGCTTTCTTACTACCGGCAGTCTAAAAACATGCTGATCTCTTACAATAAAAACAAATTAGGTTTCTTTTAATAGTTTGTTGCTAATAGATGCAGGGTGGGCCATTGCTCCCATCCTGCCTTTTAAAATAAATAAATATGATCTCCCGTTTAGATGCCACCGATAAAGCCATAGCGCTGATCCGGCAGTTAAAAGAAACACACGGCGAATTGATGTTTTACCAGGCAGGTGGCTGCTGTGAAGGTACACAACCCCAATGCTTTGAAAAGGGAGGCTTTTACCTGCGCATGAACGACGTTTGCATCGGAACCCTGGAGGGATGCGATTTTTGGGTAGATAAGGATTTATTTGAGTACTGGAAACATGCTCATTTTACACTGGATGTTCTGGATGGATTTGGTGTGGGTGGCTTTTCGCTGGAAACACCACTGGGCAAAACATTTAAAGTGCATTACCGCCTTTTTACCGGTGAAGAATTACAGGAGCTGGCGCCGGTTAAAATGGCTGAATAAACGGCCTTTAAGGTAACAGGACACAGCTTTTGAGCACCTGCAATTCCTTAAAAGAGAATAATTCAACAACCCGGTTTTTTCGTTTTCTTCCGGTTTTAGTTAGTATACTGATACACCTTTGCGAACTCACTGGCAAAGTCCTGCAACGTGGTTCCGCCTGTTGACCGGGATTTACTTTTATTATAATGTTCCATAAAACTGCCGTCACGCAAAGCAATGCCGATTTCAACCATATATACTTTTGCCATCTGCGCTGAAAATCCGCTTTCTATCAATGCAGCAAGCAGCTGCTCATCGGAAAAGGTCATCCAATGCACATCCGGTCTTCCTGCGGCATGACCCAGTATCTGCGCTATTTCAAAACCGTTCTTTTCATCACTGACGATATATTGTACCTGTTTTCCATCAATGGACCGGGTATTCAGCGCATTAAATGCTGCTTCTGCAATATCCTTAGGATGCGTAAGCGGCAAACGTACAGAACCGTCAAAATTGTTACCTAATAAGCCCTGGTGTTTCATCATGGGAATTGCTCCATAAAAGTTCGTGAGGAACATTCCGGGCCGCAGATGTAATACATGCACATCCTGCAGTGCATTTAACTGTTGCTCCACATAAAAACTGGAAGCTGTCGGACCCAGGCCGGTTTCAAGGTGCGCACCAATGCTGCTCAAATGGACAACATAGGGAACTCCTGTTTCCAATACGGCACGGGCATATTGTTCTCCAACCGTTCTTATATATTGTTTTAGGTGGTTTGTGCGGAAGTTGGGTGGTGCCATCAGGTAAACCGCATCACTTCCTTCAAATGCTTTTTTTATAAACGCATACTCCTCAACCGAACCTATCAAAGGGGTGCCTCCCAGCTGCCGGATCGCTTCCGCCCGTGCAGCATCAGAACTTATCACGGTTACCTCGTGCCCGGCAGCTACTAATCTTTCAGTGAGTATGCGGCTTATGTTTCCCAAAGAGCCTGTTACTGTTACTTTCATTTTTTGTTGTTTTATTAATATTTGTACAAAAGTAGACTTATACTTACTTTTATGGAAGTACTTACCCTATAGTAGGTATAAATATGACAGCGATAAAAGCAACTTCAGTAATACAGGAAAACAAGCGTAGCGCATTTGTTACCTGTCCGGTAACATTTGTAATGGAACGGATCGGGGGATACTGGAAACCTATTATATTGTTTAACTTACTTACGGGTACAAAACGTTACAGTGCACTTAAGCGATCGATTCCGGCCATTACTGAAAAAGTATTGATCCAGCATTTAAAACAGCTGGAAAAAGACGGACTGATTAAACGGAGGCCCAGGCCGGTAATACCGCCCTATGTCACCTATGAGCTTTCAAAGCAGGGGAAAGCGTTACGACCTGTTTTGTACGCAATGGCAGAGTGGGCCGTAGGCAACGGAGGAAAACAATCAAAACAATTTCAAAAACAGATGGCAGACTTTCCGGGTGCGTAAACCGCTTGCCACAGACAGCGATAAAACATACTTCCGGGCCGGCCACAGTTCGGGATAATTACAAGATTCATTTCCTGAAAAAATCCCCTGCAAAAAAGCGCGTGCAAAAGTATAATATACTTTCTTGTTAGCAGTTAAAGCTCCCGGATCTTTATATTCCGGAACGCAACTCCGCTGGCCCAGTCCTGTAATGCAATATGCCCGCTGGTATGCTTTCCGAATTCAGGAAAGTTTTTAAAATGCGTATGGCTGACGCTATCCTGCCACACAGGAGCTGTCAGATCTTCCTGCACGGTTAATACACCGTTCAGATAAAATTCAACTTTCCCGTTTACCTGTTTGATCCGGGATTGGTTCCACTCACCTGCCGGTTTCGCAACTACAGGATTTTTCTGTGCATCTAATGCGAAAAGGGTCCCGGCTCTTTTTACCGGATTGGCATTGTCGGCATGTGCCGGATCCAGCAGCTGGTACTCCGGACCGGATGCCCAGGCGGTCGTCAGGTCCGGGCGTTCCTGTACATTTATGAAGACACCGCTGTTACCATTCTTAGCCAGCTTCCACTCAAACTGCAGATCAAAATTGGTATACACTTTATCAGAAACAAGATCGTTGACCTCCATTTTCTTTACTGTATCCACTGCCAGTTCATGATCCTTTACAATCCACCCCGCAGTAGTATTTTTCTTATTGTATAAATGCCATCCGCTGGTTGAGCTGCCATCAAAGAGCAATACCCAGCCCTGTTCCTTTTCTTCCCCCGTTAAGCGATTAGCTGCACCTGTACACGACAAAATAAAAACAGGCGCCAGGCTGCATACACACAACCATCTGTAATATTTATTCATTCTTCTTTTTTTAGCAAGCCAATAAACATTTTTCCCCGGTACCGTTTAGCGTTCAGGATAAGCATCTCCTTTGTGACAGGTGTTACAGGTTACTGTATTAAGGTAAGCAGGATGAATCGTTGAATCGGTATTAAAATAATTCTTATTGATCTCCATCGTCATGCGCAGCATCTTACGGGCCACCTCCTTTGCAGGGTTCTCATCAGAAGCAAAGTCCAGCTTATCGCCGTTTTTTGCATGACAAAAATCACACTTAACACCCAGCGAAGTATTAAACCCATGCATGATACTATCCAGTTTTTCATGTGTAATATCCTGAGGAAGTACTTTCAGATTATGCGGGGGAGTGTAAAAAGAATAAGAAATACCGGCCATTAGTATCAAAAGCACGGTTGTAAACACCATGGTGATCTTTTTATATTGCATAAACGCGATTTTACAATTTAATGACAAGGTACTACAATTTGACAAATTAAACAGTTGTAATGTTTTGCAGGCAAACGACCTCTGTAACGATCGTTAGCCTCTCTGATTAATACCCTTTAATGGCTTTTAATGATTACCTTTGCGCCATTATTTTTAAAAGATGTCTGAAGTTTTATCTCCCGCCTTAACTGCAAAAGATTTTGCAACTGATCAGGAAGTACGCTGGTGCCCTGGTTGTGGCGATTATTCCATACTGGCACAGGTGCAACGGGTAATGCCTGGCCTTAATATACCCAAAGAGAATATTGTTTTTATATCCGGTATCGGATGCAGCAGCCGGTTTCCTTATTATATGAACACCTATGGTATGCATTCCATTCACGGACGTGCAACAGCTATTGCATCGGGGCTGAAGGCGGCAAGACCGGAATTAAGCATCTGGATCGTTACCGGCGATGGCGATGGATTAAGCATCGGTGGCAACCATACCATCCATTTGCTGCGCAGGAACTTTGACGTAAACATCCTGCTGTTCAATAACCAGATCTATGGCTTAACCAAAGGCCAATATTCGCCTACTTCAGAAGAAAACAAGATCACCAAATCCACTCCGTTCGGAAGCATCGACCATCCGTTCAATCCCCTGGCATTGGCCATGGGTGCGGATGCTACTTTTGTGGCACGGACGATGGACCGGGACCCTAAACACCTGCAGGCAATGCTGATCCGGACGCATCAGCACAAAGGCGCCTCCTTCCTGGAAATTTACCAGAACTGTAATATCTTTAATGATGGTGCCTTCGAGGTCTTTACGGAGAAAGGATCAAAACCGGAAGAAACCATTTTTGTGGAACATGGGCAACCCCTGATCTTTGGTTCAGAAAAAAACAAAGGTATCCGCCTGGATGGATTTAAGCCGCAGGTAGTTACCCTGGGTGAAGGATACAGCGCGGATGATCTGTGGGTACACGATGAAAAAGATATTTTTAAGGCGCAATTGCTCACCCGCATCTTTGATAATCCGGTACTGGAAGGGCACCTGCCAAGACCCTTTGGCGTCTTTTATGAAACAGACCGGCACTGCTACGAGGAAATGATGGCACTGCAGTTAGAAGATGCCAGGGCACGTAAAACGCCGGACCTGGATGCGCTTCTGCGGGGTAAGGAAGTCTGGACCATACAGGAATAAGAAATAATAAATAAGGAATATTGAATTTAAAAAGTAAAGGAGATCCCGTTACTGCTACATGTCATATTTGATATTCTGTATGCTCCATCACTATGGATCCGATCAAAGACTATCTGGCCATTAATAAAGCCTCCTGGAACAACAAGGTACGGTTTCACCTGGAATCTGATTTTTATGATGTAGAAGGCTTTATCAACGAGGCCTCCTCTCTCAATGATATTGAGCTGAACCTGCTGGGCAACATTGCCGGCAAACGCATCCTGCACCTGCAATGTCATTTTGGGCAGGATTCTATTTCACTGGCACGTCTGGGTGCACACGTTACAGGAATCGATCTGTCTGATAAAGCCATTGAAGCAGCCAATGAGCTGGCGGTAAAAACCCATACCGATGTACGCTTCATCTGCTGCGATCTTTATGATCTTCCCAATCACCTGGACGAAAAATTTGACATTGTCTTTACCAGCTATGGTACCATCGGCTGGTTGCCCGACCTGAACAAATGGGCCGCCGTCATTGCACGTTATCTTAGCCCCCGCGGAAGCTTCGTTTTTGCCGAATTTCACCCGGTGGTGTGGATGTTTGACGATGATTTTGACAAAGTGGGCTATGCGTATTTCAATACAGGCCCCATCATCGAAACCAACAGTGGCACCTATGCTGACCGGAACGCGGACCTGCATCAGGAATACGTAACGTGGAACCATGGCCTGGCCGAGATCTTCAGCAGTCTCCTTCAGAACGGACTGATGCTTACTTCGTTTGAGGAATTTGACTATTCCCCTTACAATTGTTTCCGTGATACTATAGAAATAGCCCCTAAAAGATACCGTATTCAGCACCTGGGCAATAAGATCCCTATGGTATTTGCAATAACCGCGGTGAAGAAAGCGGACACTGAAGAAATTTAAAATATCCAATAAAAAACAGTGCATAAAACCGGCTGTTGCTCAGCAAAGGTGATCCTGCATCCCAATCCGGTTACCGCCTTTTAAGCTTCACTTCTACATTTTTCATTTTCTGCCGGATATCACAAACCTGCCCGATATTTGCAGTAATTACTATATGCTGATATCCATCCATCCAAAAGACCCGCAACCCCGTCTGATCAAACAGGTGGCTGACACCTTAAGAAACGGGGGAATCATTATTTATCCAACTGATACCATCTATGGGCTGGGCTGCGATATTTTCCAGACCAAAGCTATTGAGCGTATTGCGTGGATCAAAAAAGTGGATCCCAAAAAGGCACAATTTTCTTTTGTTTGCGCAGACCTGAGTCATCTGAGCGACTTCGCCAAACAGATCTCCAACAGCACCTTCCGCGTGCTGAAGGAATACCTGCCCGGCCCTTATACCTTTATCCTGGGTGCCAGCAAGCAGGTGCCCAAAATCCTGCACAGCAAAAAAGATACGGTAGGTATACGTGTGCCGGATAACAAAATCACAAAGGCGCTGATTGAAGAACTGGGCCATCCTATATTGAGCACCACACTGCCCGGAGAACTGGTAGAGGATTATACGGACCCGGAGATCATTCATGATCATTATCAGCATCTTGCAGATATTGTGATAGATGGCGGTATCGGGGGTATGATCCCTTCAACTGTAATTGACGCCACCGGAAACGAGCTGGTTTTGATAAGACAGGGCCTGGGAGCATGGGAAGAATAACTGAAACATCGTATAATCTGCCTGCCAATGCAATCCATACAACAAATAAAAAATCAGAAACCCGACAAAGCAATGAGAGAGGAGTACCTGCAGGTTATCAAAAACCAGACGGCTACCAATAATCCCCCCTGAAATGAAAACCGCATTTCAACGACTACAAAAAGCAGGATATCCTTAATTGGAGACCCTGTAGTTGACAGGTCTATGTGTTGCCCCGGAATTATCTGACAGCATTCAATACCGCAAACCCTTTAATGAAAAAAGATACATCAGCAATCTACTACGGCTTCCCAAAGTACCTTTTAAAGACAACCAAATTGCCGGTTGGTGAAAAAACACCAATACCACAGCATAACCAGGTAATTTCAGTTTATATCATTACTCATCTAAAAAAATAAGCATGCAAAAAAAATTATTAGTATTTTTTACAGGATTACTTATCCTATCAGGTGCAAATTGTCTGGCTCAAACCAACCTGGACTCACTGGGAACACTTTCAACAGCAGATTCTGCGAAAGCCAAACGGCTTCATTTTGGCCTCGGGTTCGGCTTTAGCTTTGTAGGCGGTACTAATATAAGCCTGTCTCCAAACCTTATTTACCGGCTATCCGATCAATTTTCGGTGGGAGCCGGTGTACAGTTTAACTATTTGGGCATTAAGAACCTGCAAAACACGCTGACCTATGGGGCAACTGCATCGGTATTTTATACGCCAGTGAATAAATTATTAACAACGGCAGAATTTGTGCAGCTGAAGGTAAACCGCAAAATGCTTACAACAAACACCAAGGACGACTTTTGGGACTCTGCACTTTTTTTGGGAGTTGGTTATCAGATTACTCCTAAAATTGCAGCAGGCGCCAAATACAATGTTTTATACAATAAAGAAAGAAGTGTCTATTCCAGTCCGGTAATTCCCTTTGTTAATATAAACTTTTAAATGCCCGCTATTGTATCGCCTCTTTCTTTGTACGGTTAAAAATCCAGAAAATGACCGGGAAGATCAGCAGGGTTAATACCGTTGCCGTTATCAGCCCCCCGATAATAACAATAGCCAGGGGCTTCTGAGATTCCGAACCGATACCGGTAGACAGTGCAGCGGGCAGCAATCCAATAGATGCCATCAGTGCCGTCATTACAACCGGACGTGTACGGACCTTTACGCCCTGTAAAATTGCATAGTTGAGCGGCAGGTTCGCCTTTACATTATTATGAAATTCAGAGATCAATATTACCCCGTTCTGGATACAGATACCAAACAGGGCAATAAATCCGACCCCGGCTGAAATGCCAAAGTTGATTCCTGTTAAATGCAGCGCTATAATTCCACCAATCAATGCAAATGGCACATTCGCCAATACCAGTAATGAATCTTTGATATTTCCAAAAAGAATAAACAGCAGGAAAAAGATCATAATAATGCTGATGG